>NZ_CP089546.1 GCF_021233055.1 Spirosoma oryzicola
CATTACTTGCCTTGGCTTTCAGGCTGTGCTTCCACATTATGTTTTGAGGCCCGAGGTATGGACTATAAACACATTACCACTCCCCATCGTATTTATTTACCTTACCGGCCTGGTAACCGAGCATTAGATTGGCGCTCCCGGTCATTGTTGGGTTGCCCGCCTAAAGGCCGATCAGAATATCGAGGTTACCCAGTGTAGTCGAATTAGGTGTAGTAAGTACGTAAGTCTTAACTCCACTGTATTCTTACAACGGCCATGAGCGTTCAGCAAGACGCTGACTAGTAAGAGGTTATTCGTCATTGATGCTCATTTCCAGCTACTCGCCCACAAAGAATAAACGTACGGAAGTGAATCGCTCCGTTCGTCAGAAGCGTTTCTGTAGTCTGGCGGATGCGGTTACTTATTTCTTGAGTACATCGCTTACGTCAACTACCTCAAATTGGGTGTTTGACTCGAAGAGGTGTTTCAGAATAGGAATGTGACCATAACCAAACAACACCATAATGGCTTTATCACCGGGGCGAATCGCTCGCAGGATGTTGGTATAGATATGGAGATTTGTACTGTACCAGTTGGCTACCAGATCGGTACCCGGATAGTTTGATCCCTGTCCAATCCGTGTTGCAAATTCCGTATAGATTGAGGCATTTTTCCGCAGCTCCTCCTTCGAGTTGATAAACCGGTACAAGTCTGTTATCGATTGCTTTTCCTGAACGTCTACCACACCGGTCATGGTACGACTGGCAAACTGATCGAGTGCTTTCAGTATCGCTGTCTGCCCGTTCGCCTTTGCATACGCATTAACAGGCTCCAAGTCGAATGAGCCCCGGTAGTTGACGCAGGTTAGGGTTGGTAGTTTGAGCCGCTTCGCCAGCGGATAGGCGATCTGGTCAACTTCATCCGTGCCAGGTTTGAATTGACCTTTCAAATACTGATGGTATTCACTGTCGACCTTGCTTTGTCCCTTCGTAGGAACCTCAATACAGATTTGGTTTGGCAAAAACTGGCTCAACTGCGTGAGCATCTGATCAAGCTTCTTCTGGCGTTCCTTATCCCGAACATCAACCACCTTGTTTTGATAGGCGTCTTGAGTGGATGGGGTGAAGTGAATACTTCCCACCAGCAACACTTTTATCTTGGGCGAAGCCGCTGACTGGGCAGTTACGTTGAGAGAGATCAGAAAAAAAAGAAAACCAGATAGATACTTGAGCATAAGGTTGCGCGGTTCAGCGAGCAAAGGTACTCGCCTAGCCGTTTGTCCTTACGTATGAGCTAAAGTTTCTCTGTTTTTGAACCTGGAGAGTTGTTAGCAACAGGATTAACTCTTTTCAGTCTATGATCAGTCATGCTATCGGAGCAGTCGAACACACTATTATCCGGGTGAACGCTGCGGTAGTAATCGAGATTTCCATAACTATGCGCCCGAGAATGAGAACAACCGAATTTTTAATGTCTTCTGGTAAAGATGGTTGCGGTAATCTGTCGTAGGATCAATTTTGAATCGCACGGTTCCTTTGTATCCAGTAGATCTGATAGATTACAAGTGTTGCTTGTAGAAATGGACAATTTCTTCGATCAACAAGGCTGGCTTATCTTGAGGAATGTTGTGAGAAGTGCCTGCTGCATAAACCAGATGCCGGTTACCATGTCCTTTCACCAGGTTACGCTGGTCAGCCTTAAATCGCTCGTTTTCGCTAGCTTCTGAAAACGGTCCCCGCTCAGCCATGATATCCAGCAAAGGAATACTGGCGGGCAGCGTCAGTTGCCTGACATAGTCACTGGTCCGCTCCATGCGAGCCAGCAGATAGTACAAGCTCATGTACCCCGCTTCATAGTCTTTTCGATCCAGACGCTGAAAATAGGTTCTGGCCAGGCGCATGTCGGCGTAGGAGGGTATGCGCGGATCGACCAGAATAATACCTTTCACCTGAGTCGGATGCCGGACCGCGTAAACCCAATTGTAAAAGGCGCCTAACCAACCAGTAACAGAGGGGTATTGCGGTAGCCAAACTGGTGCAACGCCTTCTCTAAACTTTTGATTTCCTGGAGGATCGTGTAACCCGCCGTATCAAAACTACTCTGGCCAAAGCCCGCCCGATCATAGGTAATGACAGTTGCCCCAAGACGCTGGTGCACAACTGCGGCAATCGAGTCCCACTGGGAAGCATCCTGTCCGCCCCCCGATTCGAAAAGGATGGGGGCCTTCTTACCTTTTAGCATCCTAACATGAAGTCGATAAGGCCGAGCGTTAACAAGTGTATCGATTAATTGCGCATGGGCATTCACGGTCAGTAGTAACAGCCAGACAAAAAGGATTTGTTTCAACGTCATTGGGTATTATAGGTTACTTGTATGTCTGAATGTGCGGCTTCATATAAAAGAGGTTTCAGCGCAACGACACCTTTCGCCGAAAGATGAAACAGTATGTCTTACAGCTAGTAATGAGGTAGTAAGCCCGAACAAAAACATAATCTAGACATTCGTTCGAAAAGCCAAGAAATAGGCCTGATATGCATGATGCTTACCTTTTAAACCCGCCTACTTGCCGATCAATCGTCTCTGCCGACGATAAGACAGGCCAGCAGCCAGAAAGAAAAAGTCAGCGGGATATGCAAACAGATAATTACCCGTCATAGCAATGACTATCACACAGACAAGACCAGATGCAAGAAGATCTATATAGTTCATTTTCATGATTAAAAACGATTTAGAAGTTCTATAAGTGACCTTACGAAAAGCTATGTATATCAATCTTAACTTTTCCCCGGATCACATCCCAGAAAAACGTTTTCAGTTGACTAGCTATGTTCTTTATGCCTGAAATTCTATCTGTTTCATGATTTCTGAAGTCGTATAGGAGCCTATGGGTTAGTCGATTGACTAAACTGTGTACAATATAATGAAATCTGGTAGAATAGAACCCAGCATGCTCTCGCATAACGTTTGTGCAAATGAGCCTTGTCAAGATTACAATATTCACTATCGAACATCTTCTGTCAAGATGGTGCTTGTCATGCCCAACAAATCATAAAATCACTCAGGCCAGCTGGAAAATTACCCAGTGCATGGTTGATAATCCTCCCAGAGCGCCATAAATCACCTCTAATGCCATCAAAAACTTTTTATGAGCCCTAGTTCATTTACAATAATAAACGCCGTAAAAGACAAATAAGGCATGTAGACAATTAACACCGCCGATCTTATGGCTGACGAAGAATTAGTAAAACAGTTACCCGGTTTCACGAGCAGCTACCTGACCGTCGATGGCGTTCGGCTCCACTACGTTATGGGTGGCCAGGGTAAACCACTGGTTCTGTTGCCCGACTGACCCCAGACTTGGTGGAGTTACCACAAAAGTATGCTCCTGTTGGCCGAAAATTACCAGGTCATCGTGGTTGAACTATGAGGAATAGGTAGTTCAGCCAAACCTCCGACGGGTTATACAAAAAAAGCGATGGCGGGCGATGTGGCGGGCTTGCTGGATCAGTTGGGCATCGGGCAGGCGAATATTGCTGGTCACGACATCGGTGCTGCCGTGGCTTTCAGCTTCGCGGCTCACTTTCCCCGGCAGACCAGCACGCTTATTCTGCTGGACAGTCCACATCCCGACGACAATCTGTACAAACTTCCTGTGCTTCCAGTCGGAGCGGGTGTTTATCCGTGGTGGCTAGCCTTCAACCAGATCAGGGATTTGCCGGAACAACCACTAGAAGGCCAGTTTGATCTGGTGCAAAATTGGCTGTTTGACCAATTGCTGGAAGATAAGACAGCCATCAGCCCTTTCGACCGGCAGGTCTACGCACGGGCTTACAACAGCCGGGACGCGATACGAGCATCCAATGGCTGGTATCAGGCCTTTGCTGAAGACATTCAGGCTATCAGAGGCCAGAAGATCGAAGCAACAACGCTTGACATCGCCAGCCCGGCCGGTTACGCGATGCTTACTTCAGTGCTCCCTCCTTACGTCGATACCCTGACACTCCAGAAAGTAGCGGGGTCAGGCCACTTCGTCCAGGAAGAGAAGCCAGTCGAAACCGCTAGATTCATCAGCGATTTTCTTGGCTAGACCGTTGCTCGGCGGATAAAGTCGTGCCAGCCTAATGATACCTATCGGGCATGAATCCAAGTAAACGGCACGACTTTATCCGCTTCGTTGTTCAGCAGGAGAACCTGTTCATCATTTTTACCGACACAACTACCGATCAACCCCGGCTTTGGCCAATGGAAGAACTCTTCACCTATCTGGCCCAATTCGGCTACCTCAATGCGCAGCAGCGCGAACTCATCCGGATCAGGGCTAAACGCCGGACCATTGCCAAAGGGGCCTATTTTGCCGAAGCTGGAAAAATTTCTAACCAGATAGGCTACGTTACAGACGGTATTTTCAGGGTCTGTTACTACGACAAACGGGGCGACAGCTTCACCCGCTATTTCGTTTATGAAAACCGGTTCGTCGTCGACATTAACAGTTTTCGCGATGAGCTACCTTCTGCAGAATACATCGAAGCCATCACGGATTGTGAACTCTGGGTATTTTCCCGGGAAGATTTCAACCAGCTTTCCACACTCATCCCCGAATGGCCCGGCATGTTCGCCAACATTACACTGCACGCGCTGGAAAACAAGCTGAAATTTACCAGCAACATGCTCGTACAGGATGCCCAGCAGCGGTATCAGAACTTTCTTGACCATTATCCGGGGTTGGCCAACCGGGTTCCGCTCACGATGCTGGCGTCCTACCTGGGTATCACTCCTTCCTCGCTAAGCCGGATACGAAGAAACCGATAAGCTATTTCCTGTCATTTGGCAATTGAGTTTACACCCGTGCGGCTCAATTTTGTCCCATCACTAAAAAAACACCGATGGAATCGACAGATCTCTTCCGGCAAATTGCCTTCATCAAGGAAGTGGACAAGCTTAAGTACATTCTCCGCAGGACGAAACTTTTCAACAGTGATCGAAACGAGAACGACGCCGAGCACAGCTGGCACTTGGCCCTGATGGCGCTGGTCTTGGCCGAACATGCGAATGTTGCGGTTGATCTGCTCAAGGTTATTAAGATGTTGCTAATTCACGACCTTGTCGAGATAGACGCTGGAGACACGTTTATTTACGACACACAGAAAAGCCACGACAATACCGAGGAGGAACGAAAAGCCGCGCACCGGATCTTTGGTTTATTGCCCAATCACCAAGCCCAAGAGCTGATGGCTGTCTGGGAAGAGTTTGAAGAAGGGCAAACCGACGAAGCGAAGTTTGCCCGCGCTATGGACCGACTGGAACCCCTACTTCAGAACACATCGAATAACGGGGGCACTTGGACTGAGTTCGATGTGGACTACGAAAAAGTGTACGCTAAAAAGCAGGTTATACAACGAGGGTCCAAAGTCATCTGGCAATATGCCGAGCAGCTGATCAACGATAGTGTTGATAAAGGAATTCTTAAGAAGAAAGACGTCTAGTGCCAGTTCACAAAATTGTTCTGACTAATCACCCGCCTAAAAGCAGGCTCTTCATGGCTACGCAGACGGTTACTTTCAGCGTGATCTGTGTAGACAGAAGAGTTTGCTTTATTTACCTAAAAAGTAAATATCTGCTCTAGCCTGTTTCTTTTCTTTCTCCTCCGCTCTTTTGATTTTTTTTGATTTTTTTCTCTCGATGCAGATTGTGGTGAGGTGATCAAATTTTGAAAAAGTTATCAAATATTTTTCTTTTGATTGATTTGTATTGATTAAGGGGCCTGCAACTAATTGATAGTCAACTTGCTACAAGGAGAAAACCGACTTTTGGGGGGAGTAAAACCGACTTTTGGGGGGAGTAAAACCGACTTTTGGGGGGAGTTTTGTAGTAAGAAAACCGACTTTTGGGGGGAGTAAAACCGACTTTTGGGGGGAGTTTTTGTAGTAAGAAAACCGACTTTCCACAATTAAAAGTCGGTTTTTAGTTACAGGATAACGTAACGCCTGGTAATCTCTCTCAATGGCTACAATTTAGTGTAGCTATGTACAGTTTTTGTACACTAACTGTATTCTTTATACACCATACTTTACTTTTTACTTCTAGCTCCTTCTATTTTCTAGCTTATCACACATAAAATACACACCCTTAGAAAACCGACTTTTGGGGGGAGTTTTTATTATGTATATTCATTGATAATACCGACGTCATTCTTTCTGAAGTCGGTATATATTCTTATCTTTCGTCCCTTAGATGCCCTCCTATCCCATGAGCTCGCAGACGGAACAGTTACAGATCGCTTTCTATCCCCGACCCAATAACTATCAGCCTAATATCATTACTGAAAGCAGGCAGGAGTTTACGGAGATGGAAAAGAAGATTGTAGTTCTAGCTATTAATCAGCTTCGACAAATTGCTCAGTCATGGCAGAAAGGGCAGAACGTTACCTTGCTAATCCCTTATACAGAACTGACTGACAGTCACCACGGCAAAATATCTGCGGCAGCCAACACGCTTAACACAAAACGCATTGTTTATCAGAACTTCTCTGATCCTTTCGAGCCAGAATTTGATTACATAGTGCCTTTTCCCCGCGTACGCAGTATGATACTAAACGGGAAGCGACACCTAGAGCTGTTGATGCTGTCTGAAGTTGTTCCGAGTTTCATCGAATTAGGAAAACGCTACACCAGCTATAGCCTCAAGCTCATGCTGTCGCTCTCCTCCATCTACGCCCAGCGTATGTACGAAATTATCATGATGTTCTACGGACGAGGACAGAAAGAGTTTACCTATGAAGTATCGAAACTACGTACCGCGCTCAACTACCCCCCCGAACACGATTACTACGATTTCAAGCGAAAAGCCCTGACCGTTGCTCAATCGGAACTGTCTCAGAAGATTGGTTTACAATTCGACTTTACACCTTCCCTCAAAAATGGCAAAGCGGTCACCGAGTTGCGCTTTGTAGTGCAGTCAGATCAAGACCTGATCAACAATGATGTGGAAGTTGATCTGCTCACAGCTCAGACTATGCAGCCTCACGAAGTTGTAGTCATTGCTCGTAACCTCATCCATGATTACAAGTTCACCAAAAAACAGCAGAATCAGATTCTGGAAGACATCGAGTTGATGAACACCTTTATCCGGCTGCACACCGAGTTCCATCACGGGAAGCGGGTGGCCAAGAACCCCACCGCCTACATGGCTCAGGCCCTTGGCTTCGGTAAAGCGGACACCAAATCGGAATCCCTCACCAAAGCAGCAACAGGCCGGAAAGGCAAACCGAAGGTGGTGAAGAATCTGCTGACTGATGCGATTGATAAACCAAAGCGTAACGCGTAGCTCCTTTTGCCTATTCGATAATCTTACACAACCTTTCGCGGTGTGGGCTATGCTCATGCTGATTGGCTTAGGCAATTGGCTATGACAGATAACCAAACAAAGAGCACTAAAGTAGTAGCATTAAGAACAGCTTGTTTTACTCGCTTAATAATATTTAACTTACTGAATATCAATACCATGAACGCTCTTATACTTTTGTAACCATACGGCAGAGCGTAGCCGCTCCCTTTTTATTATCTGGATTAATTTATGTTGTCAAATGCTTCCGAAATTGATTAAGCTATCAATCATCTCATTACCGTAAATTAGTCTCATCGCTTTCTTGATGCCCTCGTAAGTGTTATAAGGGTTGCGGCAGACCGTAAACGCTCCGATTTTGGATCGACCCACCGGGTCAAGCCGTAACCTTTATCAGTATAAATCCGGTCATCCTGCCTTCCAGAGTTGACTTTCAATCCGATACCAGCTTCTGCCCAGGGCTAGGAATCAGCCACTACTAGCTGTGCTGATGCGTGTTTTATTACGCTGGCACTCAAGCATTAGCGCTTCATTGCAATTCGGCATATAGGGTGACACGGGACGAAGTCGCTGAACGTAGTTGATTGCCAGATCGCAATATACGCCGTGAATAAAACAGTCCGCCTACATAGGATTCGTAAACCCACTTCTATGAAAATAAGTCCTTTAGCCTACCCGCTGCATTTTTTCAACGTTCTTTTCTGTTTAGCGGGAGCCATCGTCCTTTTCAGCGGCTTTGACGCAGCAAGCCAGTCGATGAGCCTGGGTTCGAAGCCTGAATCAACTAAAATCACCTTGTCTTTGACTAAAACCGGCGAATTACGTTACAATGTAACCCGCCGGGGTAAAATGATTATTGCCGACTCTCCGCTCGGACTGGACTGTAATGACCAGAACTTTACGGCTGGACTTTCAGTCGTTCATGTTTCACCCGTTGACGTAAGACGGGAGAATTATGAATTGAAAACAGGTCATTTCAAAACGATAAACCACGCGTTTGAAACAAAGAGCATAACGGTTAAAAATAAGTTGGGTGCTCGGATGATCATTGATTTGCTGACCGATAACGAGGGCGTAGCTTTCCGCTATCGATTTCCGGATCAGACATCGACAATGCGGGTGATCAATGCGGAACGTACAGGGTTTCAGATTGAAAAAAAGGCGAAGGGCTGGTTGCAGCCGTATAACAAAGCCGGAAAAGTTACGCCGGGCTATGAGGATTTTTATTTTAGCGTACATCCCGGCGACTCAATCAACAATCCCCGTAACCCATCTGTAGGGTGGTGTATGCCTGCCCTATTTCAAGTAAATGAAGGCAAAAGTTGGATCTTACTGGCTGAGTCGGGAACGGACGGTTCGTTTCCAGGGTGTCATCTGCAAGCCGATTCAAAAGGTGGACTGTATAAAATTGCCTTCGCTGAAAAAGACGAAAAATATACCCTTCCCCTCGGCGCTGACAATCATCCGACATCCACTCTTCCCTGGGCAATGCCCTGGCGGGTCATTATCGTTGGCGATCAGGCGGGGGACATTCTACTGTCAAGCATGATTACAGATCTGGCCCCAGCCTCTAAACTTGAGGATACGTCCTGGATAGAGCCAGGAAAAGCTACTTGGTCCTGGTGGTCCCATCCCGAGGATCATTCCCCCGAAATGTATAATCAGTTCACGGATTTGGCCGCTTCGTTCGGTTTTCGTTATACGCTGTTTGATGCGGGCTGGGAAAAAGCCAACACCGAAGGGGGAATCATTGCCAAGGCCACTGCCAGGGGTATCAAGCCCATGGTGTGGGGCTATTCAGCAGCGTATTTCGACGCAGAAAAACGAAAAAAACGATTCAAAGAGTTGGCAGCAATGGGCGTCAAAGGAGTTAAAATCGATTTCTGGTGTTCGGATCGGCAGGAGGTGATGGGCTGCTTTGATTCGCTTTTTAACGATGCCGCCAAAGAGCATCTACTTATCAATCTTCATGGTACTACCGTTCCAAGAGGCTGGCATCGAACCTGGCCTAATTTTATGACCGCCGAGGCTGTTTTAGGAGCGGAACATTATTTTTACGAACCTAGATATCCAGATCTGGCCGCCGAGCAGAATACCGTATTGCCTTTTACTCGAAACGTTGCAGGCCCTACCGACTACACTCCGTTTGCCTTAACCATTCGAAAATATCCCCGGTTGAACACGGCCGTTCACGAGTTGGCTACTGCGATGATCTATACATCGGGAATTATTCACTTTGCGGATTCAAAGGAGGTATTTGATTCATTGCCTGTACCCGTCTGCCAACTACTGAAAGACATGCCTGCCAGTTGGGACAACACGGAAAGTATCGTAGCTGAACCGGGGGAACAGCTTATTCTCGCCCGTCAGAAGGAAGGTCTTTCTTACCTTGTCGGCATCAATGGAACAAATAAGGCAGTGCCCGTCAAACTGAACCTATCCAAATACACAAAGGGTTTTTCAAAATTTAAAGTCATTGTGGAAGGTGAAGATCCATTAATGGACTTTAAAACAGAGACCTATCCGATCACCTCTATCTGGCAACACACGTTTGCGCCCAAAGGGAGCTTCATTATTCAGTTTGTTAACGAGTAAACGTATTCTGCGGGCTTGTCAATATTCGTTTGATCAGGGTTTTTCGCTTGTTCGTCGGCTAATGCCCTTATCCAGTTCACCGCAACGAATTATGGCTAGCTCACCCGGGTACTACTGAAAATGAGGTATAGAATTCGTTCCCTTAACTCACTTTTTCAGTAATATTGAGCTATAGAACACGAATTGACAACGCATGAAATGGATTTGGCAGCTACCGAACTGGCCACAGTTTACATTCGATCCCGCTCAGTTTGTTCATTTTGAACGGGAATTTCATCGAAATGCGGGGGTCATCATTGGGTCGCTGGCCGCCGTTTCTGCCGACGAGGTCAATGAATTACGGGTTACGTTACTCAGCAATGAAGCGCTGGACACCTCGAAAATCGAAGGTGAGATCCTGGATCGCGATTCCGTTCAGTCGTCAATCCGCCACCAGTTAGGCCTGCAAACGGACGGCAGGAGGTCAGGGCCAAAAGAAACAGGTGTTGCTCTGATGATGGTCGACTTAGTCAGAAGTTATCAGGAGCCTCTTACTCAGGAACACCTTTTTTTGTGGCATAAGATGATCATGAATGGTCGAATTGATCTGGAAACGATTGGTGGCTACCGGACTCATACTGACCCCATGCAGATTGTATCCGGTCGGTTAGACAGGCCCATCTTGTTCTACGAAGCTCCTCCATCTGACCAGGTGGAAACGCAGATGAGCCAATACATCGACTGGTTCAATCGAGCCATTGAAGCGCAGATGCCAACGGTTGTTCACGCGGGCATGGCCCATTTGTATTTCGAATTGATCCACCCCTTTGAGGATGGCAACGGGCGGATCGGACGTACTCTTGCCGAAAAGGCACTGGCCATCGGAGCCCGACAATCATTGATTACCGCCTTGTCCACTACGATCGAACGGGACAAAAAAGCTTACTATCAGGCTTTGGAGCGGGCCGATTTCTCGTTGGATATCACCGAATGGTTGATCTATTTCTCTGGAATGATTTTGGAAACCCAGGTCTACGTTCAGAAAATGATCGTCTTTATTGTCTACAAGGCTCGGTATTTTGACACGTACCGTGGCCGGTTAAATGATCGGCAGACCAAGGTAGCGTTGCGTATGTTTGGGGAAGGACTCGCTGGTTTCAAAGGAGGTTTAAGTGCTGAAAATTACATCCGGATTGCCAAAACCTCCAGAGCTACCACGACCCGTGATCTGGCCGAGATGGTCGAACTGGGGGCGCTGACAAAGCAGGGAAAGCTACGCCATACGCGCTATTATCTTCCCATCTGGGAAGCCGCTTTTACGAACTAAGGCTCATCACATCTCCAGGAAAATAGGCGACAAATGACGTTGGCAGAAGCAAGATTCCAGATTCATTCCAGATTTTATGCCTTGATTTGTGCATAGCCAGGCAAGCCATGAAATTATTACTTATTGAAGATGAGCAGGCTCTCAGCCAGACGATTATTCGATTCCTGAGTCAACAGGGACACGTCTGTGAGCTGGCCACGACCTATCAGCAGGGGCAGGAAAAAATTGGCGTTTACACCTATGACTGCGTTTTGATCGACCTTATGTTGCCCGGAGGAAGTGGTATTGATCTGCTCAGATTGCTCAAGAAAGACCATAATCATACCGGAGCCATCATTCTTTCGGCCAAAGATTCACTGGACGACAAACTGCTGGGCTTAGACCTGGGAGCCGATGATTATTTACCCAAGCCGTTCCATTTATCCGAACTCAACTCACGGATCAACTCGCTGTTGCGACGCCTGAAATTTAAAGGAACAGCCAGGCTAGAAATCGGTGCCCTGCAAATCGATACGGACGCGCGGGTGGTGTATGTACATGAACATGCCCTAGAGCTGAACCGAAAAGAGTATGACCTGCTGCTGTTGTTCGCCACCAATCCAAATCGGGTCATCAAAAAATCAGCCTTAGCTGAGCATATATGGGGTGACCAGTCTGATCAGGTCGATTCCTATGATTTCATTTATTCGCAGATCAAAAATCTGCGCAGACGATTCAGTCAGGTTGGGTATGAGTTAGCGATTCAAACGGTTTACGGAATCGGCTATAAGTTCACGCCCACCGATCAGCCAGCGATACCCTCATGAGACTATTGACGCGAAGTACGCTGATCAGTTCCGCTATTCTGCTGGTGGCCCTGCTTATCAGCGGATTGTATATTTACGACCAGGTTAGCCAGGAAGTGCGGGACGAAATTGACGAGAAGCTGCTCAACCGCAAGCTTGAAATTCTGGTCAGTCTCCGCTCCTGGGAAAGAGCTATCCGCCCGATACCCATAGCGACCGATTTTCGCCTGGACTCAATTAGCGCTCAGGATTACAACGCCCTGAACGAGCATTTTGAGGACATTTCCCGGTACGAGTTGGTCGAAGGAGAAAACGAACTTCACCGGCAGCTGGTGACCAAGTTTAAACGAGCCGATACTTATTATTGCCTGCGCATTGAGACGTCATTGCTTGACCTGGAGGACATGGGTGAAATAATCGCCTATAGTACACTGGACGTCATGGTGGGCTTGCTTCTGATTGCCTTTCTGGTCAATAGCCTTCTTCAGCGCAAACTCTGGAAACCCTTTTACGGAACGCTTCTTCAGTTAAACGCTTTTCGGCTGGATCAGGTGACGCCATTACAACTGCCCGGTAGCTCCATCAAGGAATTTAATCAGTTAAATGAGACGATTGCGAAGCTGACAGCCATTAACCAGCGAGTCTATCAACAACAAAAACAATTTGTTGAAAATGCTTCGCACGAAATTCAAACGCCCCTGGCAATTGCCCTGCACCAAACCGAGCAACTGATTCAGAACCCAGATCTGACCGCCAATGATGCGCAGGCTCTGGACATACTAACCCAGCAGCTGGAACGATTATCGGCTATGAATAAGGCGCTGTTGCTAATCAGTAAAATTGACAATCAGCAGTTTGGCGAAACGCAGTCGGTCAACGTAGGTGATTTAATTCGTCAGACGGTCGATGAGTACTCGTTTCTGGCTGAGCAGAAATCTCTTCGTGTCGAACTGGATTTCCAGAACGAGATCGTTGTTGCGGCTAATCATCATTTGATGGCGATGCTGGTCGGCAACCTGATTCGCAATGCGCTGGTTCATTCCGCTAGCGAGAGCCTGATTACGATCCAACTGGCTGACCAATCTCTGCGCGTTGAAAACACGGCTGCTACGCCCATCGCACAACCCGAAACGTTGTTCGGCCGATTTGTCAAGCAAAGTGATAAACCGCAATCGCTGGGACTGGGCTTAGCAATCGTGAAGTCTATCTGCGATACCTATCAGTTTACCCCATCCATCGCTTCGGAGGGAAACCAGTTTATTTTCTCCGTCTCTTTCTAAAATTCCAGATTCGTTCCAGAAACACCCCGGAGCTTTGACCCAACAAAACAGCAAAGGGTATGAATAAGGTGTTTTTAGGCTGGATAGGAATGTGGTTGCTGAGTTACGGACCAAGCTGGGCCCAGCGCCCGAGTGCGTCCTTCGATACACTCGTTAAACCAACTGAGGAGAAGGTTCGACTGGCCAAGATTTCCCACGCCGAACCTTTGTATCTGGACCTGGTGCGGGATCTGGGGGCTCGCCGGGGCGAACGAGAATGGAACGTAGGCACCGAGTTCAGCCAGCAGAAAGGTGCGACAAGCTGGCATCCGTTCATTGAATACGAGTTTGCCCCCGTCAACCGGCTCGGCCTGGAGATCGAATTGCCGGGGCAGGTAAGCCTGGCTGACCCGGATCAGGGCCAACCCAGATCGGCTTCATGGCGTCTGCACAGCATTAAAACGTCTATCCAGTGGACCTATGCTGTGCTGGAGCGCTGGCAAACCTCCTTGGCGGTAGGGTATACCAATGAGTTAATGCTTCCCCCGGCAGCCAACACCGCTGGCTTTTCGGCCATCGAAGCGGGCCATCCTTTTTTGGTAGCTGCCAAAAAGTGGGGAGCGCATTGGCATACCCTGGTTTATGCGTCCTGGGCAGGGGAAATATCTAAGCAGGGGTCTATCCAGGCGGGTGGCCATGAACTGAACATAGCGGTGCACTACGTCATCCCTCATTCCAAGGCGTTTATGGGGGTAGAACTGTATCAGTCCTGGCCTGCCTCAGACGCACTGATGATCCGTCCTCAAGTGCGTATCGCCCTGAAAAATAACGTACTCCTTGGCCTTGTTGGCAACATGCCACTTAACCAGTCGACCGTAAGCAGCTGGTTTATCCGACTCATCTACGAACCCCGACGCAGCGCCCGCTGATTGTATGGTACAAACCATGAAAAGTACGTGTTTATCTACTGACCAATCAATCGGATGGTTGGATGGTCGGCAATGATTGCCAGGATAGTGTCAAAATACGTTTCGCCACAGCCACGCTCAAGTGCGCTCAGCTTTTCGTTAAATAACGTTTGATTGTAAGGCGATCCGGGACGCAGCTTTTCCAGATAATACGCACGGGTGGCCTGATAGCCTAAGGCCTCGCGGCTATGGTCCATATTGCGCCAGATAAGTTCTACCGATTGGGCTCCTTGTAGAGCACCATAGCCCCCGTACAGTAAATCATCAAACGCGTCGAGACTAGGGCCGATCCGCCAGTTTTCCCCGATCATAAACACCCGGTTGATCTGCTCATAAAAAGAGGCAATATCGTGGATTGCGTTTCCGTCGATCTCAATCTGTTTAACCATCGTTTTTTTCTAAGCCCATACACACCAGGCTAACGTCTTGTTCGACCAAAGTGGCTTTTTTCTGGGGGCGCTCTCCCCTGATTGAAACGCAATATTCGTGCACCTAATTTTAGAACACGAGAAACAGCCGTCCTTTAAGTGGTTGCCTGATTAGGGGCACAGTTACCTCGCTGACCGATTCATGCCCGTAGCCATAGCCAGGTCTTTGCGCGGGTAACTTATTAATTAGTAAGGCTTAAGTAGTAATGCGTACTATAAATTGTAGTAATGAACTGTTCCAGAAAATTAGCTTACTTACAGACAAATAAAACTGGATGATCATCCGCCGTATCACACATCATTCATAGCTGATATAGCCATCCACTTTTAAAGGATATGAAGCCGCATCTGCTCACGCTTGGTTTGTTCTTTCTGCTAATTGGCTGCCACTCCCAGGAGGAGCAAACCACATACCTCGCCCGAATACCCTACCAGCTCAAAACGGGATATGGGCCCTTCTACCCCAACTTTGATATCCTCCATCCTGAGGATCCACAGGACCCTTTATGGGGTAAGATGTGCCAACCCCTTCGAGGGATTCCAACGAATTGGTCGAGTCGAATGAAGTCCATGATCTGGCTTAATGCCCGTCAATTAGTCTATCAAAATTATAAACAGGGCCGAATAACCCCCGCTAATTTTAAGCGTCTTCAACGGGATTGGAAATGGGTACCCGATACAACCACGTTGACAAATACGCCCATTCACTGCTTTCTTAATGCCGTCAGTGGTTTTGACGAAGATCGGGGACAATGGGCAGTTCTAATCGATACCAACAATGACCTTGATCTGGGTAATGAAAAACCTATTTACCCGCAGTCGATCAAGCCCGGCACAGTGCTGGAAAAGCTGACTGACTTCCAACTTATTCAGTACGAAATCTATCAGAAAAGAGCAATCAAACGCTTAGAGTTGCCGTTGGTAATCAAGCGTATGGGCGATAGCTTTGTCTACCATTTCGCGCAGTATGGGGTGGCTACCCTACAAGTCGGAAACGATACGCATAAACTGTTCATCTCCTCGGGGTTTTGCCGACCTGACTTCAAAGCCACAACGCTTATCGACGCTACGTCCTGTTTAAAGTCAGGAAAAACAGACCCTCAGCAATTGGTGAAACTTGGTGAAACAATCGAGATAGGTGGTATGAGCTACATCAATAAGGGTTTGGATCGATACCATGACTGGCTGGAACTGGAAGGGAGCACAGCCCCTCTACCGGCCACTCATAATTTACGGACAGGTGTAGAATTTCAGCCTTTGGTGGCTAACGATTTTGTTACAGGCAAGCCTTTTTCAACCGCTACTCTAAAGGGAAAATACGTCTACGTCGACTTTTGGGGTACCTGGTGTAAAGGTTGTATTGCCGAAATACCTCACTTGCAGCAACTCTATAAAGAAGTTGACCATCAGCGGGTTGAGTTTGTTAGTATCGCTTGTCACGATTCAGCGAAGCATCTGCAACGATTTCTGAATGATCATCCACTCGGTTGGCCTCAGGTGTTGTCGGACGAAAACAACCCGTTAGTTGAGCATTACCGAGTTAACAGCTTTCCTAGTTCTATACTCATCGACCCACAGGGTATCATTGTAGCACGAGATCTTCACGGTTCGGCTTTAGCCAGCAAATTGAAAGCACTGACAGACTCCAACTAAATTTTGCCCTTTAACGCTTACACAGTTGAGGAAAGCAGTATGGCGTCTGCTATAGAAGTTTTTTACCAACGATGCGAGTCTGGTTCAGCTGGCATAACCAGTTCCTTTTTTTCCGTAGAACAGCTAAGCTAAGAAGTCCGGACCTGCTGTTATAGTTAGATTAGACTTAGGCAGTACCAGGTCAAGGATATTTGAACGCTAGTCATATGCTAACAGTTGAGTACGATATCACGAGCAAGCAAGCTTAATTCGTTGTGAGAACGCTAGAAACACCATCAATCTAACCTCGCCGAGATTGTACTAACGCTGGACATACTATGTCCTATTCAGTCATCACCTTTTGTAACATTTTCACAATGACCGTCGTGAAAATGTTACAGACACTCTATTTTTCCTATATTCGCCCGTGGAACACCTACAAAAGAAAATTTTATGGTAGAGAGGAAAGAAGTTTCATCTTTTGTCCTCTTCTTGACGAGCACTTCCATACGCAGTAAAACAAGATGAAGTATGTCCCCTATTATCGAGTGTCGACCGCAAGCCAGGGCAAAAGTGGACTAGGCCTCTCGGCTCAACAGGACATCGTACAACGTTTCCTCAAAGCAGGCGATGAACTGCTTGACGAATTTATTGAAGTTGAATCGGGTAAACGAGCGGATCGGCCCCAACTAGCCGCAGCCATTGCCCATGCCAAACTCCATAAAGCACGTCTTCTCATCGCTAAGCTGGATCGTCTAAGTCGAAACGTATCGTTTATCTTTTCACTCCGCAATTCCGAGGTGGATTTTGTGGCCTGTGACATTCCGGATGCCAATACACTAACAGTCGGTATTATGGCGGTGCTGGCTCAGCACGAGCGGGAACTGATCGGTGAGCGCACCCGAGCTGCTTTGGCAGCAAAGAAGGCACAGGGGTACAAATTGGGCACGTCCAACATTACACCCGAGATTACCCAGCGAGGTCTAGCCGCCCGCCAGCAGAATGCCCAGACGAATCTGGCCAATCGGCAAGCAGCTGAGTTGGTCCGTCTCTACCGCAAAGAAGGGTTGACCTACCGGGCCATTGCCGAGCGACTGAATCAGATGGGGTATCGAACCCGACGCGGTCAGGAATTTCTGGCTATGAGCGTCAAGCGGCTAGCTGGCTGGCACACTTGAGAAGGCTGACTCTCTAAACCGTGCACCTAATTGACATTCCTTAGCCGTCAGTGTTCTTATTTATCAAAGCAAGGGTTCTCTCATCCGACTCTCCCTCAAAGTATTTATCTAGCACCTCTTGAAAAACAGATTCCGTGGGCTTGGCCAGACTAAACAGCGTCATGCTTGATCTCAGTTTTAGATCGTCAGGACTACCCATGATTTGATAAGCCGTTTTTCCTTCGAGGTCAAGCAGTACCCGGGTAATTTCCACCAGACGGCTGCCCAGGACGGGATGGTTTACGTAGGCTTTGGCTTCCGCCAAATCTTGTATAGCGTAATAATGTGCAGTCTGACTAAAACCTAAGCCAGCTATTTGTGGGAAGATGTACCACATCCAATGGGTTTGCTTACGCCCCCGGCAGATCTCGGCCAGAGCATCTGTGTAGGTTGACTGCTGAGCGTCGAGAAAGCGGTTTAAGTCAGCATGAGTTTGCATAAGTATAGGGGCTTGATCAAAAAAGCACAACCGATAAGCTTTTGTTGCCAGTAAGCCACTCAACTGATTTTTTGGCCATTTAACGCTGAAAACGAAGGAGGAAGACTACCCCCTATTTCTTTTCACAACCCGGACTGATAGCCTAAGTTTGTTAGTTTCAGATTTACAAATTATTTAGTACTGACTAGATCCTCATAGTGGTTGGAAGCTCTATAATAATACTGTCTTTTACGTACAAAGCGACAGGCTATACGCGCAGCAGATCATCCTATTCAAGACTACGTTACGATCATAGCGTAGCCTTGTAAAAATGCATTCCTTATCCATATTGTAAATAAAATTCTAATAGCCAGTGACTTGCCTTTAAAGAAATACAGAAATAATGAAACGTGGTTTCCTGTCTTTCTTTATTTCTGTATTTACACATTGTCGTATAATCGTGTTTCTTTACTTCTTTAAATACAGAAGTACGCTTTTCTTTATTTCTGTAATAGAATACCTTTGCCCACCCAGCAACTAAATACAACATGATTCTTTCAGTAACCAGTCTTAAAGGGGGAGTAGGGAAGTCAACGATCACACAAAACCTTGCCGTTTGTTTTGCCCACGCTGGCTACAAAACATGCATCTGTGACGTCGATACAAACCAGAGTGCCATTCACTGGTCAGGCTTACGACCGGAAGACGCCCCCGCTATCCCCGTCTTTGGCTGGCCAGACGGTATTGAGCTTTCCAAAAACGTTAAGCTCATCAGTAAAGATTACGAGATCATTCTCATCGATGGGACCCCGTCGCTGAATAAGCTTACTAGCAAGATCATTCTATTAGCTGACCTATTGCTGATACCGATTCTGCCCAGTGGCTTGGACATATGGGCAACCCGACAGTTTCTGGAACGCTATCAGGATGCCGAGGCTGAGAAAGAAAAAAAGATACCGGCTTATTTTCTGATGAATCAGTTCCAGCCTGCTACCAATATGAGCAAGGAGGTAATGGAGGTCTTGCAGGACGAGCCGATTCCAGTTTTGTGTACAACCATCAAAACGCGTACGGCCTATCGGGAAGCCGTAGTTAAAGGGTTAGGAGTGATCGAGTACAAAGATGAGAAAGCAAAGCAGGAAACAGTGACGTTATTTAATGAGCTAACGAATATCATTCAAAATCTTTAATCGATACAGCAATGGCTAAGGAGAAATTAGGATTAAAGAACAGCCTGGGTCTCAGTCCCAAGGTTGAGATCAAGAAGTCGGAGATTGACGTTGAGCAGACAGAAAAGGCGGTGAAGGAAATTCATTCGAAGAAGCCGGAGGTGCATCGACTAACCATTGATCTGCCGATGGATTTGTACAAAGCAATGAGGATAAAAATTCTGGGCGAGAGTTCGGTTCGCGATCACATCATCAAGCTAGTCAGCGATGATTTAAAGAAATAAAGAAATGCACAAATAAAGAAATCTGTAAAAAAGCATTTCTTTATTTGTGCATTTCTTTACACATCGATACCCACTACAAATCAATATTTTAAGCGAAGTACAAAACTTTTTTTGATAACCTTATTGCTATAATCTTTCGGATTACGCAACACATATTTATCAACGAAATACCATTCATCTTGAGATGGAGGCACACTGTGCCGGTATATTGGCCAAGATCAGGTGACCCGGCTTAATCCGTATTTCATTCGATTCTGTAAAATATGGGTTACTGGTTGAGTTTATCCATTGTTCGCTTTGGGGGCTGACTATGTCTTAACCTAACAAGACAATTATCGATTGATCAATTAACAGGTTACCCACCTGTTTTCTGCACAACAACCGTGCGGCTGTCGAGAAACATTCATTCCCACTAATAAAACACTAGCAATTGCCGTATCACAGCTAGTACGGATACGATGTGTATGTGTCGCACCAATTGTCAATGTGTAGCGTAGCCCGCATTAGCTAGTACTACGCTGCTGGCTGCCAAATGAGGAGACAGCAAATGGGGTGTTGATGGTGGAAATCTTATTATTCCGAAAAAGTTAACGCAAATCAATCATCCGTTGAAGAAGCTTTTTCTCATCGAGCATGACTTCAGCAGTCCCCCTGAGCTCTGGCTGAAGGGGTAATTTTTTATTTAGTGTTGTCATTAACCCTTTACTCAACTGCACGTTTACTCGATAATGTTGGTCAATGGAAACAGGAATGAAAGAGGTAATAAAACCTTCCAGATACCCAAATTCATTCGTTGGATATTCGTCGAGTCGAATCAAGACGTGCTGCCCCGCCTTTATTTTACCAGAGCCACGAATTGGTAACCGGATTTGCACTTCATAACCCGACACCTCTTGCGGCATAATTAGAATGGTTGACAATTTTATTTCCTTCTTACTGCCCCGCAAGATGTGCACCTTTCCTTTCACCGTGCTTCGGTAGGCGACCTGACTGTGATTTGTAATATTCTCCTCCAGTAAAACGGTATCACCAATCTGAACAGACTGCCCGTTTCGAACCATACAACGGTAGTCAACATTTACATCCGACTTATACCAGCTTATCCTGAAAGGTTGAACGGTTGCGCTAACAGTTACGGGTGCCGAGATGGTGTCGGGAAACCGAATCAGATATGAACATGCTAGCAGAATCAGGAAGACAATAAACATGGCCGAGATTCCCCATCGCACAACCCAGTGGGGAACATAGCCAATAATTTCCTGAATTTCGTCGCTTAGGACGATGTGAGATGGCTGTTGCGGCATAGAATTCTCAAGCTTCCGCCAGTTCAAGTTGGTTCTTTACTAATTCGTAGTAGTAGCCTCGCTTGGCAACTAGTTCCAGATGAGTTCCTCGTTCTCGAATCATGCCGTTATCGAGTACGATGATTTGATCCGCCTTGCGTACCGTACTTAGTCGGTGCGCAATAACCAGCACGGTGCGATTTTCAAAAAATTGTTCGAGATTAGCCATAATAGCGCGTTCATTGTTGGCGTCCAACGCACTGGTAGCCTCATCGAAAAAGAGATACTTCGGATCTTTGTAAACCGCCCGGGCGACAAAAATCCGCTGGCGTTGGCCCCCACTCAATCCAGCACCCGTATTCCCGATTTTCGTCATGAAACCTAGTGGTAATCGCTTGACAAAATCGTGAATTGCCGCTACCGAAGCAGCTTCAACAAGCTTAAGTTCGTCAATCCGTTCGCCATCAACCGCAATGTTGCGGGCAATAGAGTCAGAAAAAACGTATCCATCCTGCATCACCGATCCGCAATTGTTACGCCACATCTTAGCGGATACGTCGTTCAGATCGTTACCATCAACCCGAATTTCCCCCTCTGTTGGAGGATAAAACTTAAGTAACAGTTTCAATAACGTTGTTTTGCCACTACCACTACTACCGACGATAGCGGTGACTTTTCCTTTTGGGATGTGTAGACTAATGTCTTTCAGCACATAGGCCGAATGGGGTCCACCGTACCGAAACGAAACATTGTTCAAGGAGATACCTGCTTCTTCAGATTGAGCATACACACTTACCGGAGTAGGTCCGGTATCATGAGGGCGCCGAATAGATAATTTCCCAATCGTTAATTCTTCATCAATCTCTTCATCGGGTCGATTGTGAATTTCACTTAGTCGTTCCAGACTGATTTTCGCATCCTGAATGCTTCGTAAGAACTGTAAAATCTGGCTAAGCGGTCCGTTCATCTGCCCCACGATGTAGGAAATGCTAAGCATCATTCCGAGCGTCATATCATTTTGAATGACAGCCGAAGCGGCCATGTAGGAAATGAGAATGTTTTTGAGTTGCGTGAAAAACGTAGATCCTATTTCCTGATATTGCTCCAGAACCAGTCCCCGGATGTTGATCTTAAATAGTTTTGCCTGAATTCGCTCCCACTCCCAGCGTTTCGACCGTTCGCTGTTGTGTAATTTGATTTCCTGCATCCCCGTGATTAATTCATACAGGCTATTCTGATTATCACGCAATCGTTGAAACCGTCTGTAATCCAGCTCTTTCCGATGCTTCAAGAAAAGTAACACCCAGGCAATGGATAAGCCACTACCCACCAGAAAAACAACCAGAAGACTAGTGTCGTAAAGGGCAAAGACAACAGAAAAAATAATGAGGTTTACCAGAGAGAACAGTGTATTCAGAGTAGACCCCGTTAAAAAGGATTCAATGCGATGGTGATCGTTAATACGCTGAGAAATGTCACCAATGTTTTTTGTATCGAAAAAGCTGATGGGCAGCCGCATCAGCTTGATCAGGAAATGAGAAATGATCGTAACGCTGATTCGCGTATTAATATGAAGTAGAATCCAGTTTCGAATAATATCAATGACTGTACTACCTACAAACAGCAACAGTTGAGACAATAAGATGAGGTGAACAAAGTCTAAATTATGGCGGTGAATACCATAATCAACTAAACCTTGCGTCAGGAAAGGGAATAGCATCGCCAACAAACTGCTGAACAACATACCAAGCATAATCTGCACCAGATAGCGACGGTAAGGCGTCAGGTAGTTGAGCAAAAACCGGAATCCTTGTGTTTTCTGAGTCTCCGGCTCTTGCTGCTCGTAAAAGTGGGGTGTCGGTTCAAGCAGCAGGGCCACGCCTTTCTGGTCGTGGGATGAAATCCAGCACTTACGAAACGTATCGCGATCGACTCGAATCAGGGCGTGGCCGGGGTCCGCTACCAGAAATTGGGTTTGTGTTTTAAGAAAAGGTATCAAACCCAACCAAGACGTTCCCGCTTCGTAAAGCACGACGAAATGCTCCTGATTCCAGTGCAGAATGCAGGGCAATGGCGCTTCATTAATTACCTGGTCATACGTTAACTTTACCATTAACGTCTTGAAACCAATCTTTTCAGCGGCTTCACTAATGCCTAACATACTGACTCCTTGTCGAGTGATATACGAATTCGCTCGCAAAAAATCCATGGAATAATCTTTCCCGTAGTGAGCCGCTATCATCTTCAGGCAGGTTGGCCCACAATCCATGTAGTCCAACTGCCGGTAATACTTATACGAGCGTGCTTTCATTGGTTGAGCAGTAAAATCGTTATTTCAGCCAGGCAGATTAGTTACTTGTCAGCAAGCACCAGAAGCGCTTCCTCGTATGAGATTGGTGCCAGATCCGCTTCCTGACAAATCTCGTCCGGTAAAAACGTGTAGACGCGGTTCTGAATATGGGTAATGAGTTTAAGTAGATCCCAGCAGTACACAGATGGGTTATTAAAGCCACTTTGCTGACTGTAGCGGTGAGAAAGAAAGCCTCCTCCGCAAACAGCCACAATAGGACATTTCTGACAAACTGGACTTAGCTTCTGGTGGCTGTTTCGATGTAGTGACAGAAGTTCTTCTCCCAATGCGTCAATCAGCTCATGCGTATGGACATTGACGTTGGTTTTCGTAAAGTTCGGGCCACAGATCTTTAGCATATCGGATGGTTCGATCCCGCCGTTCGTTTCTACTACTATGTACTCATTATTGCCCGTGCCCCACCGTTCCGACGTTACTTCACGACCTATAATCAACGAAATCAGCTGATCGAACATCCGGATTCGAGGTCGCTTGCTGACCATAAACCAGCGGTCGAAGATCTGAATTAACCAATCAGCGTACGACGTATCGCCAGGTGAGATGCGTAGGGGAGGGTGATCGAATGTGGCATCGGGAAGCAGGAAATCAAGTACATCGACCCCAATGGATTGAAAATAGTCGTAGACCTCAATGGGATCGGTTGTTGGATCAATGACTATCAGCACACCAGGCTGGTTTATCAACGAGTCGGACTCCAGGGCGTATCGCAGCCCTCGTTCGGCTGCTCGAAAAGAGCTATTTCCCTGATGATCCAACCGGTACCGATCATTTATCGGAGCTGGTCCATCCAGGCTGATACCCAGCCGAATCCCTAAACTACCCAAATGCCGACACCAGGCTTCGTCCAGTAAGACACCATTCGTCTGCATGAAAAAGCGAGGTTCTACCTGTGGTGGCAATACTACACTGGCCTGTCGAACGAACTGCTCAAAGAATTGTTTTCCCGCCAAAAGCGGCTCCCCCCCATGAAAGATAAAATCAAAGGTTGTGATTCCATAGTTAGTACCGTGGGCTTTTACCCGCTGTAGCAATGCATCACGAACGAAGTCATCCATACGCTTTGGTTGGCGTCGGTATGAGTCATCACCAGCATTGTACATATAACAATAGGTACAATTCAGATTACAAAGACTCACTACTTTAACGATGGCCCCTTTAACGATCAAGGTTTTAGCAGACGGTTAGAAGTAGTTGTTGGATCATCTTTATCCTGTCCGCCCCCATATTCGGTCCAGTTACCACCCCGAACGTCATCACCATTGATCTTCTGGTCTTCCTGATCGAAATGATCCAGTGCTTTTTTGACCACTTCTTCGTTTTTTGGAGCTATTGAAAATCGTTTATTGTTCATGGCTTTATAAGTCATTAGTTTTTACATGAAATCAAGTAAGATGGACGGATTTCGGAGTTGAGATTCCTGTTCTGTGTCATACAATGGCGTGTACTCTTTGTCTCCTCCGCGTATTTGCTGCGCTTCCTGCATACTAATCACATCGCCAAACGTATTTTCCAACTCTGCTCGTTTGCCCGTTTCGAAGCGTCGTTTCCAGAAGTCTATTATCGTTTTCATAAGTAGTTTTTAGGACAAGAGAAAGGTAAGATGACTTAACTGGAACCGAAATTTTTTTCGACTAAGGCAACCCATTCTTCGACCAACTAGGTATCAACTGATATCTTCGAATTACCCATTGTCGACGAATCCACTTAAATAAAAACTCGGTTTAAAAAGAGCGACTACTCTTCTCAAACCGAGTTTTTATTTAAGCTAACCTTGGAACGTCAGCCTTACCTAATAACCTGTCGTTAACATTGTTCCTGTTCGCTGATTGTTGCTGGCACTTTTGTTGTCCAATAAGCTGATTGTTTCTTTTTTAAGTTGTAAGGAAGAAAGTACAGATGTGGTTTTCATAATAAGAAGAAGTTTTAAGTCTTTATATAAATAACAGGTTAAAGATTGGGTTAATAAATAGTAAAAGAAAATAAATTCGACCAATTACCTATTTTGATAGATAGATGTATAATAAGCCGCTATGTAGTCAACTATCAAGAGCAGCTAATCTTTTGTTATATCTTTAATGGAATCCCGGTAACTGATACCGATTGGAATTTCTTTCTTGTTGATGGTTTCAATTGTATTCCCATTGACGGCTCGGATAGCTGATCGTCGAACGATATAGGATCGGTTCACTCGGATAAATTCATTTTCAGGAAGAAGCCGCTCCATCCGACTCATCGTTATATGAGTAATTACCAATTTATCAGATAGGAAAATCTTCACGTAGTCTTTCATTCCTTCTACATAAAGAATGTCATCTGTGTTTACGTTGACCATTTTCTTATCTTCTTTTACCCACAGAAATTTATTGTTACGTGCGGGATTATCTTTTTTGACACCAGCGGCAGGCTCGTTTACAGGAGCAGGCTGCGCAAATGGCGTTGCGTTATTTATTCGGTCTCGTACACGATTTATGGCTTTTAGAAAACGGTCAAAGGGAATCGGTTTCAGTAAATAATCGGTCACATCATATTCAAAACCTTCTAAAGCATAACCAGGGTAAGCAGTTGTCATAATCACCTGCGGACGGGCTGCAGTAAACGATTTTAACAATTCGATGCCTGTCATTTCGGGCATATCGACATCCAAGAAAATGATATCTGGCTGCTGATTATGAATGACAGCAATTGCTTCAATGGCATTGCTGCTTTCGCCTAGCAGTGACAACGTTGGTACGCGGGCCACAAATTTTTTAATCAACTCCCGGGCTAACGGTTCATCATCCACGATAAGGCATGTTAGTTCGCGTTCCATCAAGTAATAGGGTTAGATCAACGGTATAAGTGATTGGCGTTTGCTGAATCTGCAATTGGTGCCTGTCTGGATAGAGCAGTTCTAGACGGCGTTGGGTGTTCGTCAGACCGATTCCCCCTACCTTTGGTAACGAACTCGATCGTGCCTGTTGCCGGACAGCTGGCTTACTGTTCCGGATAAGAAAATTAAGAGAATTGTCTTTGATCCGTAAATCAATGGTTACCCACGATTCACGGATGGTAGCATTGATGCCGTGTTTAAAGGCGTTTTCAACAAACGTGATCAGCACAAGCGGTGGAATCAGTAGGTTCTCGGCATCGCCTTCTATCTGCAATAAAATGGATGCACTGTCACCATGTCGGATTTTTTCTAAATCTACGTAATCTTTTAAAAAATCTATTTCCTGCTGAAGGGTCACATAGGCCGTTCCTGCTTCGTACAACACATACCGCATGAGACTGGAAAGCTTAAGCAAGATGGTAGACGCCTGCTCATCCTTGTCAACAATCAAAGCATAAACGTTATTGATCGCATTAAAAAAAAAATGTGGATTAACTTGAGAGCGTAGAAAATTGAGCTCCAGTATTAGATTGTCTCGTTCAAGTTGGGTTGTTTGATTTCGGGTAGCCAAGACGTCTTTCATGAACTTAATACTAATGGGTATAATCGTATTTAGCATAAAAGACCAGTTCAGAACAAAAACTGTCCGGCTAACTAATCCACCAATGAGCCCAGTGTTACGATATATTTCTGCTACTCGATGGATACCTGAAGATGTGCCTAATAACCGATCGGTTTCAACAAATATAAAGTAATTGCCGAACGAGTTGATCACATATACGAAAAGGACATTTATCAACAAAATCAACCATTGTTTCTGGTATATCTGAGGTAGCACATAGTTAGCCACCCAGTAAAAGATCATGCACATAAGGCTTAGATTACCTACCGTTAGCCATAAAACAGCAGATCCTCCAGTCGTTGAGCTTTGATTCACCCATTCATACTGAGCGAAAATAAACAAAAACAAAACAAGCCATAAGAGCAGATGAGCCCCTAAACGCCACCAGCCATTGGGGTAAAAGGTGTCTTTTTCGTAAAGCTTCTTCTCCAGCGTTTGTGGGGCAGTTGACATGTAACAACAAGGTTCAGAATGATATAAATCGATTGATTTCTCGAGAAGCCTTTGCTAAGTAATCATTCGATTTCACCAGCAGAATACATTGGATAACCGCAATTTATAGCTTTCTAAGCGATAAGCTCTAGGGAAAAGGATCTTAACCTCAAACCTTACTGTAGTCAACCCTTCCCCGGAAAACGAAGCCAATCCAACGCAGAAAGTTCGGTCTGACGATCGATACCGCGCTCTTTCAGTGTCTTAAAGACGGGCGCAACGAGGGCCGTTAAATCGGCCGAAACCTAGACGGTTGGCTGCTGCCACCATTTTTTCGCTTCAACAACGCGAGCCATGTGCACAAGTTGCCGAAGTAAATCAGAAGCAAGGCCGAGTCTACAATTGGAACTGAAGCGCTACAGCATAAGCAACATTGAAGTGCGTGTCCCTTAAACTTCGTCTGTTACGCCAGATGGAGAAAAAAAATTAGCTAATCCTGTTGGTTGCGGATCCGAACCTCGACAGGCAAATGCGTCAAAGCAAACCAGCGCTGCGGAAGTAGCCATCTCATTATTTAATAGATAACACAAATAGTAAAAACCTTCG
Organism: Spirosoma oryzicola; assembly: GCF_021233055.1. Lineage (NCBI taxonomy): Bacteria > Pseudomonadati > Bacteroidota > Cytophagia > Cytophagales > Cytophagaceae > Spirosoma > Spirosoma oryzicola. The sequence continues at coordinate 27,565 of NZ_CP089546.1, forward strand.
GCCTCACAGTTCACTCAGCGAACCAACCGCAGTCGCGGAGGGTACCGAATGACTCGGAGGCCGGAACGGGCACTGAATGAAGACTACATAACCCCTACGTTTACTACGAGAGTGATCTGGTAACTGAGAGAAGTGTAGTTTTTGATAAAATCAGTTTAGAGCAGCCTCCAGGATGGGACGATTCTTGACGTACTTGTCCAGCCAATTATTCATTTCGTAAAGCGTGTGTAAAACCGATTCTTTAGCGGAGTAGCTGTGGCTTTCAAGTGGTAACTGCACATACCGTACCGTTCCACCATTGCCTTTAACAGCATTAAACAAGCGTTCGCTCTGTAGGGGAAATGTTCCTGCATTATTATCGGCTTCTCCATGTAAAATCAGCAAAGGCGTTTTAATCTTGTTTGCGTACATAAATGGCGACATACGCATATATACATCCGGCGCACCCCAGATCGTTCGTTCTTCAGTCTGAAATCCGAAAGGCGTTAGTGTTCGATTATACGCACCACTCCGGGCAATACCAGCCGCAAACAAATTGGTGTGAGCCAGCAAATTGACCGTCATAAACGCCCCGTACGAATGGCCACCAATTGCAATCCGGTTTTTGTCGGCGATATTCCGTTTGACCAGTTCCCGTACCAGCGCTTCAGCACCAGCAGTTAGTTGCTCGACGTACGAATCGTTCGGCTGAGTATCACCCTGGCCGATAATGGGAAGGTCGGGGTCATCCACGATGGCGTATCCCTGCGTCAGCCAATACAGCGGACCAGCCCAGCCCAGCCGCGTAAACTGATAAGGTGAATCTTTTACTTGTCCGGCAGCCTCGGCATTTTTATATTCGCGTGGATAAGCCCAGATTAGAGTTGGCAAAGGCCCTTTTTCAAGCGAATAGCCCGCAGGCAGATACACTTTCGCAGTGAGCTTTACACCATCGTTGCGCTCGTAGGTCAGCAACTCCTTGCGGATGTCCTTTAGTGCCGGGTACGGGTGCGGGAAGTTTGTCAGCACCGATTCGGTTTGCTGGCTCAGGTTCCGTAGCACATAATTGGCGGGCGAGCTGACCGATTCTCGCCGGATCAGCAGTTGATTGGTTACGGGGTCCAGCACGTCGACAAGGGTTTCGTAGTACGGTGCCTGCGACCGCCAGAGTTCACGCTGTTCTTTACCCCCAATACTTACCTGATTGACAAATGGCCGCTTCCCATCCGGCGACGCGCCGTCGCCGACAAAATAAAGCCAGCGATTGTCGGGGGTTGTCAGCAACACCTCGCGTCCTGCCTGATTGTATTTTGCCAGCGGGTAGCCTGGATGTTTGTATACATCTTCGGTATTCAGATCAAACAGCAGCCGGGCCTGGGCACTGGTGTCTGCCGGATTCAGCAGCCACATTTTCTGGTTCCGGGTCTTCCACCAACCTTCGGCGATCATTGCCAGACTATCGGTTCCCCAGCTGACCCACTGAAAGCGACCGTTCAACGTTGCCAGCCGTCGAGGGTTTGTAAAAGGGGCCGGTAAGAGATACACTTGGTCACGGATTGTCGTCTTTTTCGCCGGATCACCGCCGTCCTGCGCTTCGGCATAGACCAACGTAGCCGGCGCATCGGCTCGCCAGCTGATGGCACGCATGCCCTGCCGAACAGCGTCGAAGCCAAGCGGCAGAGTTTCCATAAGCGGAATGGCTGTAAGTCGTTTGACGGGTTTTCCAGCTGCGCTTACTATGTCAATATTTTTTGGAAAGTTGGCATAAGGAGTTAAGTACGAATATGGCTTGTGTAGTTGTACGGTTAGCAGGTACCGCCCATTGGGAGAATAGCTGAAGCTAGTCAGGATGCTGGTTGGTAAAAGCTCATGCACCTCCCCCGTTAGGGTTACGCTGACCAACTGGGCCGACAGATAATAATCAAACAACGCTTCGTCGTACGGATTTTTCAGCAGATCCTGGTACGTCCGGGCTGGTGCTTTTTTCCCAAGGCTTTCCTGCACAATGGGCCCTTTCGGAACGTTGGTAGGTTGCGGGGGCGCTTTTCGCTGATGATTGATGACTTTGACGGCCAATGAACGGCTGTCGGGAGCCCATTGAAACGGTTCGCCACCAATCACGTCATTCAAACCACCGATCAGCCGACGCGCCTGCTGCCGAACGACATCGACCATCCATAGTTCGAGCTGCGCGGGCTTAAGCAATACGAAAGCAAACTTCGTTCCGTCGGGCGACCAACTCAAATCGGTGAACCGCCCCGCCGGAAACGCCCGAATAGGAACTAACTCCGAGGTTTTTGTCCGTTTGAGGGTTAGTTTTATGTAGCTCCCAACCCGACTCTGTCCGTTATTGACTGGGTTAATCCGCAAGCCCCCTAACCGCAACTCTGGCTCGGCCAGGTCAGCGATGCCAGCCATTGCTGACCGTTCCAGCAAAAGCATGTAATCGTTCTTAGGCGACAGTTTCACGCTGGGAGTGGGCGGAGCCAGTAACAGGTCAGTCATTTCGGCCGGCGGTGTCTGGTAGGTTGGTCCTTCCTGTCCCCGGGCGATCGCTGATAGCATGAACAATCCGATCAGAAAGCCCACTCGTTTCGGCGAGGTAGCATGCGTTATCATAGAGCGTAGCTTAGATGATGTCAAAAATCCGACTTAACAGGCTTCGTTGACTGGTCAGAATACTGGCCTTCCCCCGGAGGTACGTCCGGCTATTGATTGGCTTTCCCTGCTGCGTAACCAGACCGTTCTGCAATGAAAAGCGGATATCGTAATAGCCGTTTACTTCCAGGGGGGAGATTGTCTCCACAGAAGCCAGCAGCGAACCAAACTCCCGATGTGGATAAGCATCTAGCTGGATAACCACCGGCTGCCCCACACCCACTTTCCCTGATCCCTCAACAGGTAAGTCTCCTCGAATCCGGTACGGTGCGTCGATCGGAACAATAATCGCCAGTGTTTCTCCCGCGACAACCTGATTTTTGCTATCTAGCCGACCCATCAGGTGGATCGTTCCCGCAATGGGTGCCCGAAGGGTATCACCCGTCGTCCAGACCCAGAGGGCTGCGTGCGGGTTCACCCGTGTCCGATCCTGAATGATCATCTGCCTGACCTGCGCATGAGCAGGTGCGGTGATTGTTACCGGTTTAGCATAGGACTCGATGACCACTTTAGCCGTAACCGTATCCGGGTAAGCAATGTAGGAAGCGCCTAAAAGGAGAGCAACAACGATCGTGAGCAGGATCGTAATGCCCCAGCGAGTGAGCCAGCTGGGGGTCCGATGCATAATGTCCTGCATCTCCTCACTTCTGATTTCGGGCTGTATAGGCATGGTTGTCAAGAGTTAACGATAAGCTCGGCCTGAGCAAGCGCAACCTGACGAACAGGTTTAGCTTTGCTCCGGGCAATCATCGATTCGTAGTATTTACTCAGATAATGGTAGATCACCAGTTCGTGCGCCCGCTGGTTGGAGATAAACATGCGGTTGACAAACATATGGATGTAGCTAGGCATCAGGTCGTCGGGGCGCAGGGCATCGGCGTGGCTGTGCTGTACGGCAAAAATATCCCGCACTACCCGTTGGTTTTGCACCGACCGAACCTGGAACATATCAATCGCTTCAGTAATACCATTTTCTTCGTCGTGTTCGGGATTCATAAAACGTTGAATCTCTTTTGAATGCGCCCGGTATTTATCGTTCAGCTGAACCATGAGCGGGGTCCCTCCGCCAAATTCGCGGTAAAAATTATCGCGCATCTGTGTGATCAGTCGGTGTTTATCGGGTAACGCATACTGACAGTCTTCCAGCAGCATATGGATACCGCGTAGGGCAAGCCGCCAGCGATAACTTTCACCCGCATCACCTTCAAGCATATCCAGCACGTTGACGATTGCAACACTGTCGTTAAAGAACAGATCCTCGGTCAGGGCTATTGTTCCCACGCCATACCGCTCGATTTCGCGCTGGTACGTATCGGTTTGCAGCTTATAAATAAGCCCATCCTGCAAATAAGGCTGAAGCACATCGTAGGCCGCTTCCATGGCTTTTTTATAGAAACGTTCATCTGTACCACTGTGCAATCGTAGACGCAGGTGTTCGTCGGTATCACGGTAGCGGATAAAAAACCATTTATTGATCACACCCGCCGTCAGGAGCTGTTCGGTCAGCGGCTTTATAGCCGATGTCAGCAGCCGCTCGGCGGTTTTCGTGCCGGCATACAATTTTAGATATAGCCATTCGCTGCCGGGCGCAAACACGCGTCGTACCGGAATCGGCTGAGGAGGTTTGGTAGCCGTTCGGCTACTGGCAGTATGAAACTTACGGTAGGGAATGATCAGCTCGTTCGTGTAACGGCCGGCCGCATCACTGACAAAGCAGTTCTCGGGTGTTCCCAAAAACTCGGCCAGCAGCGCTTTTCGGCGTTTCCGCAGTTTATCCCGCAGGATCTGGCAGGCGTACTGACTTTCCAGATCGATCAGTAACTCATTGTCAGCTTCCACCAGGGTTACGTAGCGAGGCATCTGCCGCTCCTGCCGAAGCGTCTGAAAGCGAGCAAAAAAGTCCGTTTTTTTATCCGCGAGTTCCGGCATCTCATCCAGACTGAACCGCCATTGGGCTTTACTCAGGATGACATGCTTGTACGTAACGCGGGGCAGAAACGACTGATCGCTTAATAAACCCCAGTCCCAGAAAACACTACTGTTCAGACCATATGCTTGCAGGTCACACAGAAACTTATAGATAGCAAGACCCCGGTGAAAATTATGTGCCGACGTCAACCGAGGAATTACTTCCTTATTGTGTTTTTTCGACCGCAGAACAATCCGGGAACCGTATGGTACTGACACCATTAGGTCATCGAGCGGAATCACGTTTTCTGCCTCGACCGAAGCCGTTCCCAGATACGGAATTTCGTATTGCCGCAGCGTTGGCCGCATTAGAATATTGCCAATGCGGGCTTCTGGCAAATGAACCACTTCGGCGTAGATCGCATCGGGGTTGTGTTGCTCTTCGTAAGCGATGCATTCTTTCACCTGCCGGGTTAGCGACTCGCTCCCGTGGCAGAACCGACCGAGTAGATTCACCGCCGACGGGCCGTTGCACGACATTAGGCTAAACTGAAACTGTCCCTGGTCCAGCGCTTCGGGCGAGTTAGCTAGTAAGCTACCGAAGAGGAAAAAACTATCTGGAATCCGCACCTCGCCCGTTGTAGTTGCCAGCGCAGCGAGGTCGGCGTCGGTCAGTTCGAGGCTCTGCCGACCGCAGGCAATGGTTTTTTTAAAGGCTTCAAATTTAAACCGGTCGGCTTTTTCCCAGGCAGCTGTCGCTTTTTTAGCATTCGTTGGAAAGATTAAATCATCGATCAGGGGCAGGTGGTCGGCCCGGCTACCGGATACCTCGCCATAGCCGATTCCAGTTTCAGCATCCAGCACCAGAAGCAAGGGTATTTCCTGCTCTTCATAGCGCTCATAAAACCGCTTCTTGAACGATTCGAGAGTTGGGTTGGCGTTTCGGCTACTCAGCACGAACAGCTTGTCGAAATCGCGGGTAAGTACATTGGTAACGGATTCGTTTATCTGATTTCGGGTAGTCTGGAAAAACAGGTCCGTCTGAATCAGATCTTTCGCGTTGGTATGCGTAAAGCTGCTGTTGATGAGTTTATTCAGGCTTATGTATTTGTGTGGATCATCGCGTTGATCCTGCAACAAAGTCTTAATTTCCAACAGTTTCTGTGTTACGGATTCGCAGTTATCAAACTGTCCAAGCCGCTCAAGCAGTACTTCGTAAAACTCCCGACCGGTTACAGTAGGCTCCAGTTCGCTGACCAGCACCTGGCTGGCAATGACATCGTCCACAAAGTTCAGCGCTTCATCCAGTGTAATCGTTGCCGACACCAGCGATTGAGCAAGGTCCCGCCGGTAAGCGCCCTGCTGGGCAGCCGTCAGAATGGTATCGAGGTAGTCCGTACGCACCAGCGACGATAAAAAATAGGACCGCTGTTTGTTCTTCAATCGAAACTCGACGTAACGCAGTTTGTCGCCCAGTCGATACAGGCTTGTATTCGGAAAATAGCGAAGCTGAGCTTTTACACCAGGGTCCTGGCAGATCGCTTCTGCCAGCTCGGCTACGTAGTTCATGTCCAGCCGGGAGTGTTTCCGATACCGGGCTGATTCGTCGAACCGAACGGCCGTCGGTTCATCGGTGAGTGTACCAACGGAGCAACCCGCAAACAACCCGTAGGGCGTACAGCGGCTTCCCATTCGATGGTAATATTTATAAAGCGTTAATAATAACTGTTCGCTATCCTTACCGGCTGCTGTTTCCTGATTCAACCACTTTTCAAATTCCCGATACAGCTCCGGCGAAGCGACGTAAATGGCTTCCTGAAACAGGGGGTCGGCAAAGCGACTGCGCAATCGCTCCTCAAAGGCGGCCCGGTCGCCGGCATTGACGGTATCGTTGAAGGCCAGCAATTCGTCAATTGAGCAAAGCGGATTTCGCAGTAGGTAAAAATCATGTGAACCGATAGTAAGCGTTGTTTTCATAATTTACGAAGCAGAATAATGCGTTTGATTATTGAAAAATAGATTTACCTACAGATATTTGTATTGCTTATTTATTGAAAGTGAAGGCTATTTTTCTGCTCAGACGAATGGCTCACTAGTTAAGCCGCACCAATCGGTGCGGCTTACTTTTTTACAAGACGTACCGCTCGGTACGTCTTATAGGGCAGTCACCAACTACGCGGCTTTCGTATTGCAGGAGTTGTTACAACATGAATCCCACTCGAGCTTATCATCTTCGTCGGATGCACCTTCGACAGCCGCAGGCTGGTTACAGGAAGCAGATTGCACGGTTGCGCCACCGACTAAGGCTTTGAGTTGAGCTTCGTCGAGCCGTGAGATGGTTTCTTTGTCTAATGCTAATTTATTGCCGAGTTCAATTTTCTTTTTCATTGTGCTTAGTTATTAAAAGTAAAGGATAGATAAGTTAGAGACTATGCAGCTTTAGTATTGCAGGAATTATCGCAGCAGGAGCCAGCTTCGAGTACTTCTTCATCGTCAGCATTTTCCGCAACCGCTCCGCCATTACAGGAGATTGACTGCACGGTTGCGCCACCTACCAAGGCTTTAAGTTGGGCTTCGTCAAGCCGTGAAATGGTTTCTTTGTCCAGTGACAACTTGTTGCCAAGATCGATTTTCTTTTTCATTATGCTTAGTTATTAAAAGTAAAAAAATACTTCTGGTAACACTACCTTTTACGGCGATTAGGCCGCTACTCCGCCATTGCAGGAATTATTACAGCAGGATTCTACTTCCAGCGTCTCGTCTTCATCCGATTCAACGTTGGCCGCTCCGCCATTACAGGAGATTGACTTAACAGTTGCGCCACCTACCAAGGCTTTAAGTTGGGCTTCGTCGAGCCGTGAAACGGTTTCTTTGTCCAGTGACAGTTTGCCGATCAGATCAATTTTCTTTTTCATTGTGCTTAATTATTAAAAGTGAAAAAATAGGTAATTGGTAAAGGCATTGAGCAGGCTTGATAGCCCGGTTTAATAGTCAGCTGTTCGATCGCAGGTATTTCCGCAGCAACTCTGATCAATCATTGTCTCTGGGGCTGCGTCATTTGCATGGCAGGAAAGGCTTTGCATGGTGTTCGTTTGCCCACCGATCACCTGTTTCAACTGCTGCTCATTCAAGATCAGGATCGTCTCTTTGTCAAGCGATAGTTTACCCAGTTTACTGAATGCGTTAAATTTCTTCATCCGGTTGATGATCAATGCCTGAGCGGCACAATACTATTGAATAGTGAGGTAATTGAAGCAACTATGATGAGCGTCAGAAGAATTTCAATCTACAAGTTAGGTCCTTTGCAGCTGTCACGGCAGCACGACTCCGGAAACTCCAGGGCTAATTCAGCTTCCATTTCGGCGTTACAGGATAAGGATTGTGGAACCGTCTGCCCGCCGGCAACTGCACCAAGCTGCTTTTCATTCAGCCGGGAGATCGTCTCTTTATCCAGGCTCAACTGTTCAATTTTGATTGATTTCTTTTTCATAGCTTATTTAGTATCCGTTCGTAGCTCCTCTACCAGTCCTCAGTTTGTATCATTACAAGTTAAGTAACAGCAGGACTGCGTAACGATTTCCGCGGCTTCATCACGCCCCGCACAGGAAAGGGTCTGGCGTTCTTCGCCACCTTCAATCTGCATAAGCTGGTTGTCACTGAGTCGCGAGATGGTTTCCTTGTCTAAATCTAGTTGATCGATCTTAACGGGCTTTTTTTTCATAGTTTTAGAACTGATTATTAAGACTTTATTGATTTTTTCTTTTCGTTACGAAGCACGCGATTAAACTGAATTTGTCGAAAAAAAATCGACTAAACGAGGTTGCTTTTAGACTAATTGAGGCTCTCAGCCGACTAATCTTAACTCGTAATAGTCATGAATGAACGACGTAATAGCTTGCTTCTCGGTAGGTTGGTTCAGCAATTCAGCTACCCGGGCCGCATCCCAGAGCAAGAGCAGTTTAAACGCGTCATAGCGCTCCGAATAGCCATTAAGAAACGTCGTTGACCGACGCAGATAAGCGTTCGCACTGTCGCGTACGTACAAACTACGCTTTGTCTGAAACCAATCTAACGCTACTGTATATACGTCAGAAGAATTGGCAACTCGTTTGAGTGCTTCTGTAAACGCTTTCGATCGTTGAATAACGGATGTCTCAAGTGCTGGAAAGCGAAAACAGTCCCGGCAAAAATCGAAGAAGGCAAACTCAAACATGGTATCAATCGGCTGAATTTCGCTGTACTGACGAAGGTAAACCGCTCCCCAGTTGCCTACGTGTAAGGGTTTATGACAAGGCATAATCATGTAATGCAATATATTCAGCACCAGATCAGCAGCAGCATCAAAACGCTTGCGGAAGGCGAGCGTTCGGCTCATGTTTTGTAGCACGTGTAATTTGTGGCCGTGAAAGGCGTAGTACACAGATTGCAACGTATCGTCAATGCTAAGCGCACGGGCTACACTATCTTCTGCCGCACTATACTGGCCCATCCGATACTGGTAATACGCCACCTTTGAGCAGTAGAGCACTTCGGCCAGCTGGCGTGCTTCGCCCGTCAGATCATCCAGGCGCTGATAAGCATGAGCAAATGCAGCACCTGCCGCCGACAGGTCGCCTTTTTTGCAGAGGGCGAGTGCCCGGACGCCGTCGCTCCAGCGCTCGTCGAGCAGCGCGAACACGGTATCACCTAACCGCTGTCGGGCTACTTGGTTAATCGAGCGTAGTGCATCGGGAGGAAAGACGATAGGCTTGCGGCTGTCGGCCTTCGCCTTTAAGGTTCGGGTAGCGTCCAGCAGTCCTTCCCAAGCCAGCGAGGAATTCGTTGTCATGGCGTATAATAAATAAAGGGTTCGACATTAGTTTCCTAGCTCGAGTTGATTTTTGACGAGTTCGTAGTAGTGAGCCCGGTTCCCGACCAGTTCCTCATGGGTACCTTCTTCAACGACTTCGCCCCGGTGCAGCACCACAATCTTGTCGGCATGGCGAACGGTACTGAGTCGGTGTGCAACCACAACGACGGTCCGTCCCTGAAAAAACTGCTCCAGATTACCCATAATAACTTTCTCGTTATTGGCGTCCAGTGCGCTCGTAGCTTCGTCGAAGAAGATGTAGTCTGGCTGTTTATAGACCGAACGAGCAATCAGAATGCGTTGCTTCTGCCCCTGGCTAATACCATTACCTTCGGCACCGATTTTTACGTTGTAACCAAGTGGCGCATCTTCGATAAACTGCTGTAAGTTAGCCACTTTGATGGCGTGTGCCAGTCGTAAATGGTCAATACTTTCGTCACCGATAGCGATGTTGCGGGCTATGGTATCGGAGAAAATAAAGCCTTCCTGCATAACGACTCCGCACTTCCGACGCCAGAACTGGTGGCTGATCGAGCCGAAATGCTGCTCGCCTACCCGAATTTCGCCCCCGTCGGGTTCGTACATCCGCAACAGCAGTTTAAGAACAGTCGTTTTACCGCTTCCGCTCGTGCCCACAATGGCGGTGGTACGTCCCTCCGGAATGGTAAGGTTAATATGTTTCAGAACCGGCACATTACCCGCACCCGGATAGGCGAAAGACACATTTCGCAGGATGATATCCTGTCGTTCGGGCAAGTAATGCATCAGCGGTTTGCCGTCGGGCTCTTCATCGGGCACCATGTGGATATCGTTCAGACGATCCATGCTTAGCTTAGCATCCTGCGTGACTTGCATCAACTGGATGAGCTGCTCAATGGGCGAGTTCAACTGCCCGATGATGTACTGGACCGCCAGCATTTCGCCCAGGCTCAGTTGCCCCTGCAGAACGGCTTTAGCAGCCAGAAAGATGACGACAATGTTCTTACCCTGGTTTATAAAAAATGCCCCTACCTGTTGGTTCTGATTCAGGGCCAGACTCTGTGTATTAAGTCGGAGGAACCGGGCCTGAACTCGCTCCCATTCCCATATTTTCTGGGTCCCGCAATCATTGAGCTTGATTTCGTGAATGCCACTCACAAGCTGCATAATTTGATTCTGGTTCTGCGTCGAGATCGCAAACCGCTTGTAGTCTAGCTTTTTCCGGTACCGCAGGAAAATGACGACCCAGGCTGCGTATAATAAACTTCCGATGATGAATACAGCGAAAATGGGCACGCTGTACGCTAGTAACACTCCGCCGAAGACAAGTAAGTTAACTAGCGAAAACAGGGTATTCAACGTGGTATTCGTCAGGAAGGCTTCAATGCGGTTGTGGTCGCTCATGCGCTGCATAATGTCGCCGGTCATTTTGGTGTCGAAAAACGACAGCGGCAATCGCATGAGCTTGACCAGAAAATCCGACAGAATCGCCAGTCGTATTCGAGTACTGATATGAAGTAGAATCCAGCCCCGGATAAAATCCAGGGAGGTTTGCCCCAGCGCTAGCATTAGCTGTCCCCCAAGCACCAAATAAATAAAGCTCAGGTTATGCGTGTTGATCCCGACATCGACGATTGATTTGGTCAGGAAAGGAAAGATCAGTTGCAGTAAACTCCCCACAATGAGTCCAACCAGCAATTGGAGCAGCAGCTTTTTGTAGCTCAGAAGATAGCTGTACAACTTCTGTAAGCCCAGCCTGGTTTCCGATTCGCCGTCCTGTTCGTAGAACCGGGGCGTCGGTTCGAGCAGTAGCACGACGCCCTGTCCAACGCCGTTTTTCTGCGTGCTAGTCCAATGCTGAGCAAATTCCTGCTGCTTGTACGTAATAAGCGAGCGACCTGGATCAGCAACGAAGATTTTATCTTTTTTGACTTTGTGCACCACCACAAAATGGTTCTGGTCCCAGTGCGCAATGCAAGGTAATGGTATCTCCTCGGTAACAAGCTTATCGATGGAGAGTACAGTACCCATGGTTCGGAAACCAATGCTCTCAGCCGCTTTACTAATGCCGAGCAGTGATACTCCGTCCCGGCTGTATTTGGTGAAGTTACGCAGGGTATTTAGCGTGTAGGTTCGGCCGTAAAACCGTGAGATCATCCGAAGGCAGGTCGGCCCGCAATCCATGGCATCAAGTTGCCGGTAGTGAGGAAACAGCATGGTTAATTGGCGTTCAGCTTAAACGTATCACTGATTAGTTCGAGCCCTACCATGCGGTCTTTGGGTTGCAGAGCTGCACTCATAAAAATGACTTCGTCGATGCCATAGCGCTCACGCAGAGTCATCACTTCGTCGTAGAATTTTGCCGGGCTGCCAAATACATCCCCTCTCCCTACCGATGCTTTTTTATTCAGCGCATTAGCAATCCGCCGGGCTTTCTGCGATGTCTGATGACAGCAGCCTGCCACAGCCAATGTGATTTGCGGCTGCACCTTGTGTCGTTGGTAATATTCTTCCCGAAATGCCTGTAATTTTTCTTTTTCGTAGGTCATATCGGAGCCATTGTGGAAAATAGACCGGGCAAAGTTCGTTTTCAGACTAAGCGCCCGGTTCAGACTACCGTACGAAACGCCCAGCGTCCAGACCGCTGGCACCAACCCTTTGTAGGGCGGTATAATCACACCTTTACCGTTCTGGAACAATTCTTCTTCATCGTGCAGATAATGAACCAGTTCAGTCAGTTTATCGTCGAATATACCGCGTAGCGTCTGGTTGCTCTGCTGAATAGAGTACTGCGCTACAGTTTCGCTCACTACGCCGTTGGCGACGCCCAGATCGATTCGACCGGGAAAAAGATTGGCCAACAGTTTAAACGAACTGGCAACGTGATAAGGCGTATGGAGGCTGAGCAGAATACCGGCTACACCCACTTTAATCCGCTGGGTCATGCCCGCCAGCAGCGGAACCAATGCCTGCGGATTCGACCAGGCCGAACGCACCTGCGGAACGTGGTGTTCAGCAATCCAGAACCGGCTAAAGCCCAACTGGTCCGCGTAATTCGCGTATTCGACCAGGTCTTCGATGACCCGGAGACTATTAAGTTTACTATGTCGAAGGCCAAAGTCCAGTAAGCCTACGCGAATTGGTTCCATAAGCTGAAGCAGTTATGATGTAGCTATGTTCAACGTTTATCTGGGGTCTCCCACGGCGTGGGAACACATGACAATGAGGCTAGGAGAGCAGAAAAATACGATCCCAGGCATAGTCTTCGTCGCTTACCGACGAGAGCAACACGAGCGACGAGCCAACAAATCCTTCAAGCAGTTCGCCTGCGTGGCTGGCATAGACAGGACTGGTCAATTCCTCTTCGAGAAAATCTACAGTTTTGGCGATCCAGTGCCGGTAGGCCTCAAGATAGACGGTCTGGCCCGTCAAATCATAAAATCGTTTATAATACTGAGACACTCCGGCAGTGCCGTGACAAAAATGACTATCCCGAATGATGGTTTCGCGCGGTGAGTGCCGCTTAATGACTACAGCCCCGATATCATCGGCAAGTGCCGTCCAGTCGGGTCGATGCATCCGTTTACCCGCCTGATAGAGCAGCATCATCTCGTTTAGATCCCCGTAACACCAACCTAAACGGGCGCCATATTCTTTACTGTTTTCGGGCGAATCCAGGGGGCTGTTTTCATCAATGGTCAACGGGAACTGCGAATATTTTCCTTGCTGTGGATCAGGTGGTGTGCGGAAACTCATCAGGTACCGAATGCCCTCACTAACCATCGTTTCGATCAGTGGCTGAGCAATGCCCTGCTCGTGTATTCGCATCAGAATCAGCAGGATACCACATAAACCATGTGCCAGACCTAGATTTATGTTATCGGACTGGTTCATGCGCGCAATATGTGTGTTCGGAAAACGCAGGCCCCGCTCGTCGCGAATCGCCAGTTGATCAAGAATGCTTACCATCGTCTCCAGGTAAGGCCGAACCGCCGGGTTTTTCAGCCGACGAGTCAGATACAGCACCGCGCCCATGCCGCCATGCAGGTAATCAGTATTACCTTTGGCCAACTCGGGTAAGGCCCCCTGGTAAATCAGTTCGTCGAATTCGACCAGTTGATCTTCGAAGTCAATATCGATAATGCCTTCTTCGATCAGCAACGACATTACATAGCCGAAACCCGAAAGCCCGAACGAAAATGGGTATTTGAGTAGATACGGGGAGGTTTTTTCCTGAATGTTCGACACGATTTCTTCCAGAATCGCCACGGCCCGTTCGCCAAAAAGTTCATCCTGGTAATAGCGGAACAGGTAGAAATAATAGACCATCCGCCCAATGCGCCCCGACAACAGTGTATCGTTTTTGGGTACCGACGTTTCGATCTGGTAGCGGAGTTGGGCCAGTTTTCGCTCAATTGCGATTTTCTCAACAACCATGGAAGTACGCTCAGGGGCAATCATAATAACCAGATTAATTCGTCAAAAGAATAATTATCACGTTGGCTGTATTTCATCAGGGTAGCACCGATGCCCGCAATTCCTTCAATAAACGAAGTGTTTGTATGAGAAAAATGCTGGTTGAAAACACCCTGAAAACCAGCCGTCGTGTTGTCGTACGTAGCAAAGTCAGTAATTCGCTCATACCAGTACCGGGCAGCTTCATCAAACTCCGGCTGACCGGTCAGCTCGTAGACTTTGTCGAAGATCAGCGCCGTTCCCGACGCGCCGTACAGAATGCCAGCATCCCGAATGCCGCTTTCGGTGGTTGTGCGCCGGGTCGCTGAAAAGGTCAGCACTTCCAGTGCTTCCTCTTCGATCAGCGTGTCCTTCAATACCTGAGCAGCCCGCAGCAAACTGTAGCCCGTACCCATATCGCCGTAGCACAATCCCAATCGCGACCGCTCCGGTTTTTCACTCAGAATATCTGGGAAGTATGACCCTACCTGCTGGTAATTCTGCTTCTGCACGAACAGGAAGCCCACAGCCCGACGAATGGTGTCGGCAGCCAAATCGGCCTGAATACCAAGTTCGACGGCACGACACAAAAATAAAATCAGGGCAGCCGAACCATGCGAAAGACCGAGATAGATGCGATCATCCCCGAACAGTTTAGACGGCCAGAACAGATGGCCGACTTGATCTGTTACGGCAATCGCGCGCAACCCAACCACCAGGTCAGCGATCGACTGACGTACCGAATCCTGTGAAGCTACCCGGCTCAGAAAGTAAAACCCTGGCCCCAATGCGCCGGTGTACGGATCGAAGTCCCGCCGTTCGAGCGCACTCTTCATAACATTGGTCAACAGGAAATCTGATCCACTCAGTAACTCATTGGTTTCTATCTCAATGACGTTGTTAGCCCGGGCATATTCCAAGAAAATGCCAAGTTCTGCCAGCTCTTTGGGATAGTTACGTCCCAGATAAGGCTGTGTTACGCGGTGGATAGCCTCCGTCAGCAGCGTTTGGGCATGCTTATTCGCGGTTTCGTCCCCGGCAAAATCGGCGTAATATGCCCAGAATAGAACCTTACCCAGCAATCCATTGGTATACCCGAAGGCCGTTAACTGGTTGGTTGGCAGAGCAAGGCAGTCCGCAATCCGATGTATGGTGGTGGTTACATCTGTTTCGATGAAAGCTCCCATAAGTACCTGTTGCAGATTTAATGATTGATGCGGTTCAGTTCGGCTTCGCTACCAAGGCTGCGCTGGCGCGTCTTGAGCCCCTTTGTGCCAAACTTGTAGGTGAGTGTCGCTCGAACAAGCCGGGTGTCACGGTATACCAGATCGCTTACGTTCTGATTGTTTGCCAGCGTTTTTGTCCCATAGCGACGGGTCCAGAAAATATCGTTGGCGTTTATTTTCAGGCTGGCTTTATTGTTCCACAGACTTTTCTGCAAGCCCAGATTTACGTTGAATGTGCTAAGTTGCGTGGTCGTCGCATACTGGAAAGGCCCCTGGTAATTAATGGATACATCCGCTTTGTACCCTTTATTCAGCGTAAACGTATGCACCGAACTCGCGTAGTACCCCCACGAAACCACGTTCAGGTTATTACCCAGAAAATTACGGTCTTTCACTTTTCCGTATGTACCGTAGATATTATTTGAGCTTTCCCACCATTTCGCCAACTGTACCGGGAAATTGATGTTTAAACCAATACCACTGGCTATGCCTAGGTTAGTGATAAAGTGACGCGTAATCTTGGTGTCCTGAAATTGCTCGAAGGTTTCGTAGAATGCATCCTGCTGATAACTGTAATCGAGCGTCGTCGTAATGCTGTTGTTTAGCGTATGCGTCAGTGTAAACACGTAGGCTTTTGCCGGATTCAGGTACGGATTTCCCTGAAAGTAGGAGTACTGATTCGTGAATAAAATGAACGGGTTCAGGTTGCTGTAGCTGGGTCGGTCAATTTCCCGGCGAAAGCCGAACGACAACTGGTTTTTCTCGCCAAAAGCCCGCTCAATGTATACGTTAGGAAACAGGTTGGTGTAGTTCCGGCGAATCAGCGTATTAGTCGTTATTGAGTTAATGTCAGCGTTGGTCTGTTCAACCCGAAGCCCACTCTGGATTTGCCATTTGTTGATGGTTTTGCGGAACGTAACGTAGCCGGCGTTGATATTTTCCTTGTAAGCAAAATTATCAGTTCGACTGGGGTCGTTAAGCCAAGGGCCGCCATCAATTCGTTGTACGTTATAGCGCACATCATTACTGGTCGTGACAAAAGCCGACTTTGCCCCAATCTCTACGGTGAGTCCGTTCCGAAACGGCATACTGTAATCGACTTTGTAAGTCGTAAACTGTGTCGTATAGGCAGGCAGGTTCTGTAACCCGTCGCGGTAGAGCGAGACGTCAGGATTCATGTACTTCAACCGTCCGATATAGAAGGAATTGCTCGAAAAGTAATCCCGCCCGTAGTCGACGTTTACTTCGATGCTCCGCCCGTTGGTGTCGAGAGTTCCTTTGTAATTAAAGTTGTAGGCCAGGAAATTCTGTCGCGCATTGCGTTTGCCTGTTGTGGTCAGGTTTGAATCGACCTGAGAAGCCATATGGCTGAAATCTGTTGTGGAAAATTGATCTGCGTTGCTCCGAAGCCAATTGCCGTCAGCACTTACTCCCATTACATGCTTGTCCGACAAGAAATAATCCAGGCCCAGCTTACCCGTATGGCTTAACGCCTGCCCCGATGATTTAGAATTGGTCAGCAATTGAATCGGCCCTTGCTGGTTCTGAAACTGACTCCGTTCTTCGCCTTGCCGCCAACTGCGGTTGTTGCCATAGCTGTAATTTCCAAACAAATTCAACTTACCGGCTTTGTAGTTAAAACTTCCGCCCGCTGTGTATTTGTTGTAGACGCTCTGCGTCATCCCTATATTCAGGTTGCCGTTAAAGCCCGGTCTTGTATTTTTTTTCGTCTTAATGTTGATAATGGCTCCAGCAAATGAGTCATACTTCGCCGAGGGCTGCGTAATGAGTTCAATAGTGGCTATGTTGTCCGACTTCAGACTCTTAAGCAATGAGTTCAGGCTTTCGCCGGATACCTGAACTTGTTTGCCGTCAATCATCACCATCGTCGCTTTTCCTTGCATTGACACCTTCCCGTTGTCTGAGACAAGGACTCCGGGCGACCGTTCGAGAACATCTAAAACCGAATTGCCCGAGCTGACGACACTGTTTTCGACGTTGACAACAAACCCATCTGACTTCTTTTCGACGAAAGGTTTACTGCCTACTACCTTTACCTCCGTGAGTTGTTTAACCTCGGACAAAAGTTGAATGGTCCCCGCATTGTATTCGGCTTCATTGCTGATCGTGAATGACTGGCCGGTATATTTCTGGTAACCTACAAAGCTGACATTTAACCGATAACTGCCTGGCTCGAGGTTATCAATGCTAAAATGTCCATCTACATCAGCAATTCCTCCTTTTACGAATGCCGAATCGGTGGCCTGCATTACGGCAACGGTTGCAAAGGACACTGGCCCAACAGCCGCATTTTGCCCCTGCACCAAACCAACCAGTCGGGTTTTGCCCTGCCCCATTGCATTGATGTCTGCTAACGCTAGCACACACCCGATAAATAATAGTTTATAGGCCTTTTTCATACGCATTAATGATCAAGAAGTAGTCATGTATTTACCATTGTCTCTTCATCTTTCTCTACCAAAGCAACATAGCTCCACCCCATCAATCAATTTATTTCGACCACTTCACCAGCCGTATCGACTAATGACTGTTTTCAGAATGTGAGTATGGGGGAAGAGGAAGTTGTCCATTCGTCCGTTCGGTTTCTATGTCGAGCGAAACGGTTGCGGATCCAATCGGTCGTCCTCCCAGAATGGCTTCCATGTCTTCGGTTTGCAGTCGTAAAAAACCATCCCGGTCGGAGAGGGAGGTTTTCTTTTTATCGCTAAAAAGCCGTTTAAAAATGTTCATAACTAAAGCCGTTCAATGTTTTGCCTGTCATTTAGGTATAAAAAAAGCGTCCTAATAGACCATCATCTATTTTTTTCGACCGATGAAAAGGAGTTTTCGACCAAATCGCCACCCGCTCAGACGAGTGTTGGCGGCTATCACCAATAGATGACATTTCGTCTGAGTAGGCGGTTTAACCGGGTAGTTTATACCATTGGGCGATATCGAACACAGGCTAAATTCGCTCAAGCATACACTCTGAAATCAGAAACATACCGCTGTACCTAAGGTCCGTTAAAACAGGCGGTTTGTCTGCATTGATCCCAAGAAAACCGGACCTTTCAATCAATCGGATCGAGTCAGGTTTTCGACCTTCGTACCGATTTTGAAGTAATTATCAGCAAAGCATCGAAGTCTTTCTATTGAACCCGCTCCCGATACTCTTCTGATCTTGATCTTACTTACCTCCGTAGCAGGGTAATTAGACTATTGACGCCATAAGTACATTGAGCGCAGAGAAACACAATCAACCTGAACGACAAGCCGGGCTGTCCCTATCAGACCATCATGATTGGACAACGGCAAGGTGAATCAGGGTTAGTGTTCTGTCAGGTATTTTGCGCTCCGTCTTAGTAGTCAGCAACCAATGCCAGTCATTAGAAACAGCGCCGATCTGGCAAAGGGATTGCCGACCAGCTAATCGGATATGGCTTAGTGAGCGAAATTTTCATATCCGCCCGGTTATAAACGTTACCCTGTATAAAGAGAAACGGATAGATACGGCTTTCTTTTTCAGTGATACTATTCTGGTAAACGAATTTGCTCATCCGGATTATAGTCCAGCGGCAGATCATGCGCTATTAATTCCCAAGTCCAGTACCCTTCGCTGCGGATACCATGCGGACGCCAAAATTGACCGGTGGCATCGACCGTCACACTGGCTTCCAGCGTTCGCAACAAAGAATATTGGAAGCCAGATCCGTTGGCCGTGCTGGCCGAACGGCGGGCGCGCTGAAAAGCATAAGGCTCCTGCTCTTTCGTGTACGTTACCTGAATCAGATCGGTGAAATAAACAATGGGTTCAAGCGCTGTTGAGCGAACGGTATCCAGAATTACTTTGTTCGAGGCCATTGGCAAAGCGCGTATCTTCTTGGGATTAGTCAACGAGCGTATTTTCAGCAGGCTGTCGCCGGGTAAACCGATCAGGCGAACGTCGCCCCAGCTATTTTTTCGTTCAATCACTTTCTGAATGACAAATCCCTGCTGAGTCAACTGCCGGGTAAACAAGGCCCGGCCAAAATGCATTATCGAACCAAAATAAGCTTTGCGCCGATTCACCATCCAGCACTGTGCTTCAAGGGTGTCGTTGGGGATCAACGGCTCAAAGACCGAATTGCCCTCCTAAGAAACGAGTAAGGAATCATAGCTGTAGCGGAAATAATCTAATTGAAACCGTAGTCGATAGCCTAGAGCCTTGTTGTCAATAACCAGTGGCTGCTGAGCGGAAACAATCAGCGTTTGCCCGCTTTGGTTAAACATCAGAACGTCTGGATTAACGATCCGGCACAGGTCAGCATTCTGACTTTGCCCAATAAAGTTGTTGGTAAACAACAGGAGTTGCTTTCGCCAGTCAGGCCCGCGACGCCGGTGTGCTTTGACCGTAATAGCGTCCAGCTGACTATCAACGGGCTTAAGCTCAAACCGGTACGTATGCTGATCCTAAGTCTCGATTGTCGTCTTCAGCGTAGCGAATCCAAGGTAGGAAACGATCAGATCGAACTTGCCGGTGGGAGCGTTCGATAAGGTAAAAGAGCCCACCTGATCGGTAACTGTTCCTTTGGTGGTACCAGGCAGAAAGACCGTGGCGAAGGGCAACGATTGCTGATCCTTTCCGGCCCTGAATGGTAAATTGGGCTCAGCTTACGTGAGTCAGCAGTACGGTTAGCAGCATTACCGGCTGTATTCTAAAAACCAGTAGAAAAAGCCGTTTCGATTGATCCACTTTATCCGGAAAGCGAAGGCTAAATAAACACAATGATTTCTTCTAAAGATAAGATGATTTAAAGAAAAATGGACCGAACAGGATCGACTCTTTTTTCACAAAAACGGATGGATGCGGCTTAGTTGATAAATAGCCCTCATTCTCAGTAGAGAGCCGACCATTGATCATCTTTAGATCCTTTATGGAAGGGCACATATGCGAACTGTGATCCTGCATTTCCGGTTATAAACCGACTTTTAGGAGGATTCTGCGTATATAGACTCCAGAAAGTTGGTTTTTCAAGGACTATCGTCCGTTCAAATTGAGTCTGAATCAGCTGCGAAGCAAATAAGAACCAATAAAATATAGCGCTCCAAAGCAATATAGTATATAATAATGCTAAATTAATACAGTAAGCTATAGTTACAAGGGTTAATTGATGAGTACCGGCTTTCGGCTAACTCCCCCCAAAAGTCGGTTTGCTTTACTACAAAAGTCAGTATTTGACTCGCAATGAACCTGTGCTTTTCCACCATTAAAATCGTGACATACAACATATTATTCTCTTTTAATCAACGGTTTTCATAGTACTTAGCTTTGTGATTTTTTGAGAATATGATTCCTCTGTAAAGCGGTTTCGTCCACCGGTTTCAGGATCAGCCCCTAGCTTCGACCAATACCATCAACAAGCATACACCTGATAAGCGATTGCCTCGGACGCCCGGATTAGCAAATCAGCTGCCAGCTAGGGTCTACCGGTCTTTTTTGGTTATACCAAGCACACTAATCGACCTGCACCGTATGACAGCAACCGGGTCCATACTAAGCCGAAGGCGCACCCAGACAGGATTTCGTTCGTATCGTTTTGGATGATCTGTCCTGAAACAAGTTTACCAAGTCGATTCTGGTCTATTTCTAAATTAAGATCCGTGCAGGGCTTTCTTGAACTTTCTGCTGACCTTTGCGCTAAAGCAGGTAAGGGAATCGAGACAATGAAGTCAATTGTTGCTTTTTTGCTGGCTATACAACTCCTGGGAAGTAGTTTGCTTCCAGGCTTCGGTATCGATCAGTCCAGTCGGCTGATCGATCTGGTCCAGCATTTTCAGCAACACCAGGCAACAAACCCTGACCTTGGCTTCCTGGATTTTATGGTGATGCATTACGGCGCAGATTCCGCCCATCAGAAGCACCCCAACCACAGTCACCATAATCTGCCAGCCGCCGGTCATGCCGCGCCTGTATTTACCGCTCCTGCCGTCGTGCTGCTTTTATCAGCACCCGTATGTCTGATGATCTTGGCTAGATCAGCCTGCTTTCGTTACGCCAACCTATACTCTTTCGTCAGCGTAAATACGCTGATCAATCCGCCCCGACGCTGATGTAAGCGTACCTCTTGGCCGGATTGTATCCATGCGGACTGGTTTTCCTACCAGTTTCCTGTTTTTTCCATAACACATTCCTGTTAAGCAGCCGGGTCGATCCGGCTATATGTCCTGTTTGCCCGACGGCTTACAGCTGCCGGTTGCACGCCACCAGACAGCGCTCTGCGCGTCTGTATCCTCGCCTAATCTTATCCTGACTCATTGGTTGTCGTCACGATGCTGAACGCTATCATCTATTTTTCAATTCGTAATAAATTAATCATTGGTCTGTTTACGCTGGCGCTGATCGGCTGGGGTATCTGGTCGGCCTCGCAGTTGCCGATCGATGCCGTGCCTGATATCACCAACAATCAGGTGCAGGTCATCACCAGCACTCCGTCGCTAGCGGCTGAAGATATCGAACGACTGGTCACGTTTCCTATCGAAGTAAGCCTGAGCAGCATTCCCGGCATTACAGAACTCCGTTCCTTTTCCCGATTTGGCCTGTCGATTGTAACCGTAGTCTTTACCGACGCGACGGATGTGTACTGGGCTCGTCAACAGATCAGCGAGCGCTTACAGACGGTTGTAGGGCAAATTCCCCCCGGCGTTGGCTCACCGACAATGGCACCTGTAACGACGGGCCTGGGCGAAATATTTCAGTATACGGTGGTTCCCCAAAAAGGCTACGAAAACCGCTACTCCTTGAGCGATCTCCGCACTATTCAGGACTGGACCATCCGACGATCTTTGCTGGGTACGCCCGGGGTAGCCGACGTGAGTGGTTTTGGTGGTCTGCTGAAACAGTACGAAATCGCTGTCGACCCCGACCGACTTCGCAGTGCCGGGGTCACGATGACCGATCTTTTTACCGCCCTTCAGCAAAACAACCAGAACACCGGTGGCGCTTACATCGACAAAAAGCCGAATGCGTTTTTTATCCGGTCGGACGGTCTTATTCATTCACCTGATGACGTAGCCGACATTGTTGTCCAGCTGAACGCGCAGGGGTTGCCCGTGCGGGTACGGGATGTTGCTCAGGTAGGCATCGGATCGGCGGTGCGCTACGGGGCCGTTACGCGGAATGGACAGGGCGAAACCGTGGGAGCTGTTGTAATGATGGTTAAAGGCGAGAACTCCTCGGCAGTCATTCAGCGGGTCAAGGAAAAGATTACCCAGATTCAGCAGACGCTGCCCCCTGGTATTCAGATCATTCCTTTCCTGGATCGTACTAAAATGGTGAACAGCGCTATCGGAACCGTTGAGCGTAACCTGCTGGAAGGAGCTACCATTGTGATCGTTGTGCTGGTTCTACTGCTAGGTAATTTCCGGGCGGGCTTCGTCGTTGCTTCGGTCATTCCGCTAGCGTTGCTATTCGCAATCTCCTTGATGAATCTATTCGGCGTATCGGGCAACCTGATGAGTCTGGGCGCTATTGATTTCGGTCTGATTGTCGATGGAGCCGTGATCATTGTTGAAGCGACGCTGCATCACATCACGCTTCGCAACAAGGATAAGCTGCTCACGCAGCGTGAAATGGACGACGAAGTATTTCTGTCAGCAGGGCGTATCCGGTCATCTGCCGCTTTTGGCGAGATCATTATTTTAATCGTTTACCTGCCGATTCTGGCCCTGTCGGGTATCGAAGGAAAAATGTTCCGTCCCATGGCGCTGACGGTAGCGTTTGCCATTCTGGGCGCGTTTATTCTTTCGATTACCTACGTACCGATGGTTTCGGCCTTGTTGCTCAACAAAAAAATCACACATAAAACTTCGTTTTCGGATCGCATCATCAAACGCATTCATCGGGTGTATGAGCCGATTCTGGTGAAGGCTCTTGCGCATCGTCTGCTGATTCTGAGCGGTGCCGCCGGGCTACTGGTCGTAGCGGTTTATGCATTTTCCCGTATGGGCGGTGAGTTTATTCCGCAGCTTGATGAAGGCGACTTTGCCGTCGATACGCGCACGCTCACGGGCAGTTCACTTTCCGAAACGATTGACGCGACGCAGAAAGCCCAGCGCATTCTGCTCAACCAGTTTCCGGAGGTCGAACAGGTAGTGGGGAAGATCGGCTCTGGCGAAATCCCGACCGACCCGATGCCCATCGAAGCGGCTGATCTGATGGTTATTCTCAAGCCGAAGGCTGATTGGACATCGGCTTCCACGCGTGACGAACTGGCGGAGAAAATGGCGGACGCACTGGCCGTTATTCCGGGCGTAACCTTTGGTTTTCAGCAACCCGTGCAAATGCGTTTTAACGAATTGATGACCGGCGCACGGCAGGACGTAGCCCTGAAAATATACGGGGAGGATTTAGCCCAGCTCACTAAACTGGCCGACCAGGTGGGTAGTTTGATCCGGACAATTGACGGTGCCAAGGACCTGTATATCGAGCAGGTAGGGGGGCTATCCCAAATCCTGATCCGTCTCGACCGGGCACAGATTGCCAAGTTTGGGCTGAACGTAGCGGATGTAAACCGGGTCATCAATACGGCCTTTGCCGGACAATCGGCAGGCCAGGTGTTCGAAGGTGAAAAACGCTTTGATCTGGTGGTTCGGTTGGCGGCTGACAAACGCCAGAGCATCGATGACATTCGCAACGTATACGTACCGGTTGCCGCCAGTGCTACCAGACCCGCGCAGCAGATTCCACTCGGTCAGCTTGCTCAGGTAACCATGCAGGAAGCACCTAATCAGATTCAGCGGGACAACGCGCATCGACGAATCACACTCGGATTCAACGTCCGGGGCGAGTCCACGCCAGACGCATCTGCGCGGAGCGAATCCACAGGAGGCCGCGATGTGGAAAGCATCGTTACGGAATTGCAGCAGAAAGTAGGACAGCATATCAAATTTCCTCCCGGTTATTCGATTACGTACGGGGGGCAGTTTCAGAATCTGGTCGATGCAAAAAAACGATTGAGCATTGCCGTACCGATTGCCCTGGCCCTGATTTTCGCCCTGCTCTTTTTTACCTTCAACTCCGTCCGGCAGAGTTTACTTATTTTCATGGCAATTCCGCTGGCGGCCATTGGGGGTGTGTTTGCCTTATTGATCCGGGGAATGCCTTTCAGCATATCGGCCGGTGTTGGATTCATTGCCCTCTCTGGTGTTGCGGTTCTGAATGGCATCGTGCTGATCGCTGAATTTAACCGGCTGCGGCACGAAGAGGGCCTGACCGATATGGCCGAAATCATTCGGCTGGGTACCGAAGTACGACTCCGGCCCGTGATCATGACGGCACTGGTCGCTTCATTTGGTTTTATTCCGATGGCCGTTTCGAACTCAGCCGGTGCCGAAGTACAGAAACCACTGGCCACCGTCGTGATCGGCGGACTACTAACGGCGACTGTGCTGACACTCCTTATTTTACCCATTCTTTATTCGCTGATCGAACGAAAAGCGGTAGCTAAGGAAGCCAGAGCCGCCAGTTCGTCAGGGCCCGGCCCGGCGGCAGGACTAGTTGTGATACTGCTTGTAGCGCTGACTACCACCAGCCGGGCTCAAGGACCGCAACAAATTACGATTCAGCAGGCAATCCAGCAGGCTACGAACCGGAACGGTCAGTTGCAGACGGCCAATCTGGGCGTGAGCCAGCAGCAGGCCCTACGCCGGACAGCCTACGATGCCGGTCGCCTGTCAGCCTCGCTTATGCTGGGCCAATACAACAGCCGCCGGTTCGACAACAACCTCACCCTTACGCAAACTATTCCCAATCCAACCCTGATGCGTCGACTGGCCCAGCTAAACGACCAGCTGGTAAGCGCCCGGCAGGCTGGGGTAGCCGTAACGCAGCAAGATATCCTGTACGGGGTTAAATCAGTGTATTACGAGTTAAATTATCGCTACCGGAAGCGAATACTTTTTCAGCAGCAGGATACCGTCCTGACGGAGTTTGTAAAGGCGGCCGGGCTACGCTTTAAAACAGGCGAAACGGGTAGTCTGGAAAAAGCGTCGGCCGAAAGTCAATTGGCCGAGCAGCGGGTACGATTAGCGCAGCACGAAGCGTCCATAATGGCGAGCCGGGTCCAGCTGCAAACGTTTCTTTACAACCAGCAGCCGATTGATATTTCGGCGGAGCCACTGCCCAAACCGGCCATTGAAGCCATCCAGGATAGTGCTTCGCTGGCCCGCAACCCGCTGCTCCTGCAGTTGCAGGAGCAGATCCAAGTTGCGGAACAGAGCCGGCTTGTCGAGCAGGCCCGGATGAAACCAGATTTTCTAGTGGGCTTGTTTAGCCAGACTCTGATTGGCAATCAGTTGATTAACGGACAGGAGCTTTTTTTTGGACCCGGTTATCGGTTCAATGGGGGACAGATTGGTATTACACTTCCCCTGCCCGGTCAGCCGCAGAAAGCCCGCATCAATGCCGCCCGAATCGGCGAGCAAATTGCCCGGACGGAACTGAAGAATCAGCAGTTCGCACTTAGTCAGCAACTGAGCCAGGCGGTTCAGCAATATGGGCTATTTCGGCAGGCACTGGCCTATTACGAAGCCAATGGACTACCCCAGGCCGAACTGATGCAGCAAAATGCCCGCAGCAGTTTCAGCCGTGGCGATATCGGTTACGTAGAATTTTCACTGGCGCTTCAACAAGCCTTCACGATCCAGTCAAACTACCTTGACCTGCTCAATCAATACAACCAATCGGTTCTATACATCAATTATTTACTGGGTAATCCCTGATGAACCACATGACTTACAAACTATACGCGTATAGCCTGCTGGCGGTTCTGATTATAGTTGTTGCTGCCGGGTGCCGCTCGACTGACAATCAGGGCAGTAAAGAACGTACGGATCAGGCGACAGCGACCGAGCCTACGAACGATTCCGCCACCGCAGGCCCGATTCAGGTGTCGCTCACGCAGGCTCAGTACAACGTAGCGGCCATTCAGTTGGGCCAGCCTACAGTGCGCACCCTTCATTCTACGTTGAAAGCGACCGGAACGATTGATGTGCCTGCGTCGAACCTGGTTTCTGTTGCCATTCCCTTCGGCGGATACATCCGGAAAATCGATCTGGAACCGGGCATGAAGGTACGGAAAGGGCAGCCGCTGGTCCAATTGGAAAACCCCGATTTTATCCAGCTCCAGCAGGATTATCTGGATACGAAAGCCAAGCTGGAATTTGCAGATCTTGACTTCGTCCGCCAGCAGGAACTGAGTCGCGAAAACGTAAACGCGTTAAAGGTTTTTCAGCAGGTACGAGCCAGCCGACAGAGCTTACAAGCTCAACTGGCAGGTATGTCCCAGCGCCTGGCGATGATGCACATCGAGGCCAAAAAGCTCAGTCCAAACCAGTTGACCCGCGTAGTTACGATCCCATCGCCCGTATCCGGTTTTGTTACCAAGGTACCCGTCAACAACGGTCGGTTTTTGAATCCATCTGACGTATTGGTTGAGATCACCAACGTCGACCACCTGCACGTTCAGCTCAATATTTACGAAAAAGACATCAGCCGGATTCACGCGGGCCAGCGGGTCCGTTTCAGCCTGGGCGGAGACTCCTCCTACGTGCATCAGGGAGAAATTTTCCTGATCGGAAAAGCCATCGCAGCTGACCGGACTATTACTGTACTGGCTCATCCGGACGGCTACGCAGCTGATTTTATTCCGGGAGGCTATGTATCAGCCCTTATCGAAGTACAAACGCAGCCCTTACCCACTCTGCCCGAATCGGCGGTTGTTCGGTACGGAGGCAAGTCGCTAATTTATGTTCTCGCGAAGAAATACAGTAACCCAACCCGTTACCAGTTCCAGCAGGTAGAGGTTCAAACAGCCGTTCGGGAGAATGGCTACGTAGCTGTAACGCTGCCCGCTGGTATAGATCCAGCCGTGACACCGATTGTGATCAATGGCGCTTACAGTCTGCTCGCCAAACTCAAAAACAGCGAAGACGAATAAAAGCCTAAACCAGCGATTCCCATTCGTATTTCCTGTTAAAGGCGGCATGCAATTGCGAACTGTTTTGCGAAACGAGTCATCGTTGAATTAGTCACTACCCTCGTTTGGGTTTCAGCGAGTTGGAACGCTTCCCCGGATCGTCCTGGGGAAGCATCGGGCTTACCTGACGAACACTATTCTGATAAAACCGGCACGAAGCCGAAAAGAGACCGGCTTACCGGTCTCGTCTTTTTATCAGGCAGGTATAATCCGCACGCATCGTCTTTTTAGTAAGTAACCTGTTTCCTAAACAGACAAGCCGGTGTGCCAGCCAACCGACAGGTACACCAACTTCCTAAACCCTTATGAACCTGACTCGTAAAGCACAACTTAACCACACGTTCGATGCCATTGTGATTGGTTCGGGCGTCAGTGGCGGCTGGGCCGCCAAAGAACTTACACAGAAAGGATTGCGGGTACTGATGCTCGAACGAGGGCGCGATCTTCAGCACGTTACCGGCTACGACACGGCAATGATGGCCCCTTGGGAGTTTGCCCATCGCGATCGTACTATCTTGCCCAAAGATGATCCAGCCCCTGATTTTCGGGTGATGGGCTACAATGAGCAAAACGGCCATTTTGTGTTCGACAACCGAAACGCACCCTACAAAGAAACCCACCCGTTTCTTTGGTACCGCCCTGACATTCTGGGTGGTAAGTCGGTCATGTGGGGGCGGCAGAGCTATCGATTTAGTGAGATGGATTTCGAAGCCAACGCCCGCGATGGGTTCGGTACCGACTGGCCGATCCGGTACAAGGATCTGGCTCCCTGGTACAGCTATGTCGAATCGTTCGCCGGGATTTCGGGCAATAAGGAAGGGCTGGACCAGTTACCCGACGGTGAGTTTTTACCGCCTATGGATATGAACTGCGTGGAAGAGCACGTTCGCGGGAAACTGAAAAGTACCATGAATCGCGTGATGACAATCGGCCGAACCGCCAACCTGTCGAAAGCCAACCCGGTGCACACCTCAATTGGTCGCGCTCCATGCCAGTACCGAAATCATTGCGCCAGAGGCTGCCCATACGGTGGCTATTTCAGTTCCCTGTCGTCTACATTACCAGCCGCCCGCAGCACTAGCCGGCTTACGGTTCGGACTGATAGCATTGTGTCGGAGGTGTTGTTTGACGAGAAAAAAGGGAAAGCAAGTGGCGTTCGGGTCATCGACGCCCGAACGAATCAGACAACCGAATACTACGCCCGGATTATCTTCCTGAATGCGTCGGCGATGGCCACAAACTTCATTCTACTCAACTCGGTTTCAACTCGGTTTCCGAACGGATTGGGTAATGAAAGTGGTACCCTCGGGAAGTACATCATGGATCATCATTTTCAGGTCGGCGCCAATGCCCAGGCTGATGGTATGGGGTTCGACGATAAATACTACTACGGGCGCCGGGCGAACGGCATCTACATTCCCCGCTACCGGAATATCGGCACCGACAAACGGACGTACCTGCGAGGCTTTGGCTATCAGGGCGGAGCATCCCGGTCTGGCTGGCAGCGACTGATTGCAGAAGCCGCTGGTCCTGATGAGGGTTTTGGAGCCGCATTGAAGGAAAACGCCACGCAGCCAGGTCCTTGGACGATGGGGATCATGGGATTCGGCGAATGCCTACCCTACGAAGACAACACGATCACGCTTAATCACAACCGCCTTGACAAGTGGGGGTTGCCAACGATTGTATTCGACGTAAAATTCCGGGAAAACGAGGAGCGTATGCGTCAGGACATGATGAATGATGCCGCCGAAATGCTTGAAGCGGCTGGTCTGAAAAATATCGCTACGTACGATCGTCATTCGATACCCGGTATGGCAGTTCATGAAACGGGCGGGGTCCGCATGGGCCGTGATCCCAAAACGTCAATGCTCAACGCGCACAATCAGCTTTGGGCAGCCAAGAATGTTTTCGTTACCGATGGCGCTTCATTTGCGTCGGTAGCTTGTCAGAACCCGTCGCTCACACTCATGGCTCTGACGGCCCGGGCGGCCGATTACGCCGTCAGCGAATTGAAAAGGCAGAACTTATAACCGGAACCTATTCTGATTTTTCGTTCATCGTCAACGATGTGCACATCGTTGACGATGAACGAAAAAGCCTACTCAGGCTTCAGTCTCTTCGGAGAGTTGACGTTAGAGTCCCCGGCGGAAAGCGGTGGGTGTATGACCAGTATACTTCTTGAATTGTTTACAAAAATGGCTTTCGTCCGTGTAGCCAAATTCCTCGGCAATCTGGGCCAGCGTCCGTGAACTATACAACAACCGGGCTTCAATCAGCTTAATTTTGTATTTGGTAATATACTGTTTGAGGGATTCCCCGGTATGTTTCTTGAAGAACAGACTAATGTAGGCCGGTGAATAGTGGAAGGCATCGGCCAGATGGTCGATACTCAGGATCGTGGGCTGGTGAATGTGCTGCCGGATATACAGCAGGATTGCCTCTAGCGAAGCGCTCACAACCGGTTTGGCCGGAACATGCCGGAACAGGTTTCGGGCCAGAATCAGCAACATGCTACGTAGCAAACTGTCGCGAATGGGGTCAAAGTAAGGAGATTGCTGCCGCAGGCTTTCTTCTTCCAGCACCGCCCGTAGGTGATGCAGCTTCTGCTTTTCCAATGGATCGGTTACGATAGACCCGCGACTCTGCGAAGAGGTGGTCAGCAACGCCCTGATCACGGGTTGCCAGGAGCCATCCTGTCCAGCGGATGCTTCGCTGTGGATCGATTCGTTGAAGCGGACAAAGCTGAACTCGGTCAGGGTGTCGATCGTAAAATGGTGGTAATCTTCGGGTCCCAATAAAAACACATCGCCAGCCTCGTAACCGAACGCATTCCCGTTGATAAAATGTGTCCCACGGCCCTTGAGGATAAAAATAATTTCGAAGTAGGTGTGTTTATGGGTAGCGTGCGCCCAGGTAGTAGCCTCAAAATGATAAATACTAAAAGGGGCGTGTAAGACGTATCGCTTCATGCAGCATCCGGACGTGCAGTAAATGTACCGATAAAGAATGGATTCTTACAACGTACATCGCTACCCCCTCCGCTACATTTGCCTTCGATAAACGGCTTTCCACCCAACCTATTCCATCGGATGATTTTTGTTACTAGCTTATTTATTTGGCTAACGGGCCTATTTGCACCAAAAAATGCGGGTGTCCCTCCAGGCTGGACCCCGTTACTGGATAAAAACCTGTCGCAGTGGGAAACCTACCTAAGTTATTCGCACAAGACGGGTTATAATGGAAAAATACCAACCGATGCCGCAGGCAACCCGATTCAGCCTATCGGATATAACAAAGACAGCACGCACGTATTTTCGGTTAGCAGCGAACCGGGTGGCCCCGTGCTGCGGGTAAGTGGAACGATTTACGGGTGCTTATTCACCCGCCAGGACTACGAAAACTATCACCTGACACTCCAGGTCAAGTGGGGAACGCAAAAACACGATCCCCGAAAAAATATGCTGCGCGACTCCGGCATTCTGTATCATTCCACGGGCGAAGCGGGTGCCGAATACTGGCGCTCCTGGATGCTTTCCCAAGAGTTTCAGATCATGGAAGGGCACATGGGCGACTTCTGGTGCCAGGCCAACTCCGCTATCGACATCCGTTCTTTCCAGTCAGAAGGCATCATGAACCGGGTAGCGGATGAAAAGCAACCATTTGCCCCCTTCAAAAAAGGGAGTGATTTTTTCTGCCTCCGATCAGCCAATTACGAAAGTCCGGCGGGCGAATGGACGACGCTCGAACTGATCTGTTTCGAAGGTAAAAGCCTGCACATCGTCAACGGTCACGTGGTAATGGTCCTCAAAGATTCGCGCTATACAAAACCCGATGGGCAGGATGTTGCCATGGGAAAAGGAAAACTTCAACTGCAAAGTGAAGCAGCCGAAGTCTTTTACCGGGACATTCGCATAAAACCGCTGACGGCCATGCCCCAGGCGTACGCAGGACTGTTTTAAAGTGGGCTTTTCTTACAGACCGACGGCCAAGCAGACCATAAATATCAAACCAGACGATGGTTCGTTCAACACGGGATTGTTACGTATTGAGATTGGGTTATCTTTATTAGCCCTTCGATGAGACTTTACTTTTTAGCAAGGCGAATGAATAACTAAAAGTAAAGTCTCACTTCCTTAGGTAATCAATTCAGTAGGCAACGACGTTCGATGTCACAACATCCATTATAATAGTGATCAGTATCGGGGATTGGGGCAATTGTCCGTCGACGGTCTATCGCCCTACACAGCCACCAGTTGATCAATGAGACTAAAAGCAAAACTGTTCTCAATGGATTTATTTGCTTACCTGATACCAAAACTTACAGAACAGGTGAATATGAACCGTATGTAGAATTTTTGAAGTCACACCATTCTGCGATAGTCCCTTAAAGTAGTAAAATAACTTACTTGTCTTTTT
Source organism: Spirosoma oryzicola (assembly GCF_021233055.1). Taxonomy (NCBI): domain Bacteria; kingdom Pseudomonadati; phylum Bacteroidota; class Cytophagia; order Cytophagales; family Cytophagaceae; genus Spirosoma; species Spirosoma oryzicola. Next base: position 59,052 of record NZ_CP089546.1, read on the forward strand.
AACTTCTATTTTTACTTACAGCTGCTTTCGAATTATTCACATTCAAATATACAGACAAGCTTACAAGATTATTATTTGTCTATTTACTTGTTCTATTTTTCTTCTAGTTACTGCCTTATCTCTAATTTTTACATACTCGAAGCTTGATCATATTACAACACTTACTTCCATAAGTATTACTTATACTTACTAATACCATATACGACAATCAAAATATTTATCGTTAATAAAAACTCATTCTTAAGAAATAATTATCCAAAAGAATAGAGCAATTAAGCAATATATCATTGAATACGCAGAAAAATTACCAGTTAAAATTAACGATTTCACTATCTACATAATCAACTTTATTTTGTTTTTTTATTATTATAAAAGCAAAATATTTTTGTTAACAGTAATTATAAACCCAGTATAAAAAAACAGAAAACAGAAATCAGAATAAATAAATATTTTCGATATAACTTTATTTTTATTAGCTAGACAACATAGCTAATCCTTCATCAAAGGTCTTGGGATTATATTGCAATTCATTTCTCGCTTTGTCTATTAAAAGTATAGTACTTTGTGGACGGCGCGCCACTTGAATAAGTTTTGTGGTGTCAACGCGAGTAATTAATGACTTATCTAAGCCAAAGTATCTAGCTATTCTAGTAGCCAAATCATATGGCGTAAAAATTTCATAACCTGAGATATTAAAAATCCCTGTAACTACTTTGTCAATGATCATATAACATCCTACAGCCAAATCATCAATTAATGTCGGGGTTCGCCATTGGTCATCCACAACTTTAATTTTTTTTCCTTCTTCTAACGTTTGTTTAATCCAAGTAACGATGTTACTTCGGCCGTCATAATGCGGGGTACCATATAAAAGCATTGTACGGACAATAGACCAGCGTAAATTTGATTTTCGAACTACTAACTCACCTGCCTGTTTACTCTCACCATAGAAATTAATTGGATTAGGTTGGCTATTTTCATCATATGGACCGGTAAGCCCATCAAATATAAAATCAGTTGAGATGTAAAGCAGAAAGGCATTTATGGTATCACAAGCTTCTACAATGTATTCAACCGCGTGTACATTATGTTTCCAACACCTTGTCTTTTCCACTTCACATCTGTCTGCATCTGTCATTGCAGCACCATGGATGACTATGTCTGGACGTAAGTGCCTGATAGTCTCAAGAACCACTTGACGGTTTGTTATATCCATCGATTGATAGATATACTCTCCTGAAAAAGAAATCCGGTTAACCCCTATTCCTGTTGCTATTATAAATAGATCCGTTTTTTTTATTAATAATTCGACTAGTTTTTGCCCTAAAAAACCATTAGCCCCAGTTATTAGAATCCGCTTCATAAGAAACAACTAAACGTAAAAATTTTTGAAAACAGCAAAGATTATATTTTTCCTATTTTCCCAAGCAATGCATCTTGTATCCCTCTAACCATAAGCCACATACGTTGTTTTTTATTGCCTTGAGCAAAAACTATTTTCAAAAACTCTTTGACCAATAGCTTCGCTATTTTATAGGTAAATATCGGGTATTTATTGAAATAACTATGTGCCGTAATTATACCATTTCGGACCATGTAATACTGCCGCACAGGTTGACGTGATACAAAAGGCATTCCCCACTTATGTTTTCTTTCTCCTAAAACATGGCTATTGAGCGATATAGGCAGTTCGATAATAGTATATCCAGCACTAGATAAGTGTAAACAGTATTCATGGTCAACATGATCAACAAACAAATCTTCCCTAAAACCGCCAATAACTTTGTGAGCCTTTAAGTTTATAATATTACCACATGTCATAGTGTAAAGGACAGGATTTGGCTTTTTAACCCGCAACGTAGCTGGCGAATGAGCCACCGATACAATTCCAATCTGATTTGGATCTGAATATCCACTTATAAAGTGTTTCATCTCCAGAATCATATTGTCTGGTACACTACTATCGTCATCCATAGTCAAGAGGTAGTCATTTCCCTCCATTATTGCGTATTCAGCAGCACGGTTTAAGGCATTAGCGATTCCTTTGTTACCAAAGTTGTAAATATACTGTACGTTCGTTAGTTTATTAATTTGCTCGACTAACGTTTCATTTACACAATCAGAATTATCGACTACGAAAAGCTTACTAAGTTGAACTAGATAAGTGTCAATATTTTCTACACAAGAAACGGGACTATTATATAGCACAACTACACCTGCAACTTTCATAAGAAATCACGACTTAATACGAAACCATCATACGTTTTAATATATACCAAGAAAGCCAAAAACGATGTTTTAAACGTAGACTCCATTGATGAGACCCTTCACCGGTAGGCGTCATGTTAGCCCCATGTCGACGGTAGTAAATAAGAGGCTGATTATACAAATAAGGTTTACCTTTTAGTTCTACCATCAGCCCGATCCACCAATCGTGGTAATAAATGTGTTCGGGAAATGGTAAAACATAATTTAGCACGTTTCGCTTGAATGCCATACAGCATCCCATATATGAATTTTTCCAAAGATTTTTACAAAAGCCTAGCTGGCTTTTTCGAATGTTAAAGAAGGAATCATACATTGTCTTTCCTTTGTTATCAACAACTCTACAATCTGTTAGTACTAGATCGTAATCTACTAAGATTCCTAATACAGCATCTATTTTATTCGGGTACCAGATATCGTCTTGATCCGACAAAATGATAAAATTTCCTTCCGCATATCGGAGCGAATTCTCAAAATTTTTCGCAGTCGATTTGTAACGCCGGCTAGGCACTATGCGTATTCTTGAATCATTAAAACTTTCTATTATTGCAAGAGTTGTATCCGATGACCCATCGTCGGATACTATTAATTCATCATCCAAACTTAACTGGCTAAGAATTGACTTGACTTGCTCTTCTATAAATAGGGCTCCATTGTACGTAGCCATACATACACTTAATCGCTTCATTGAAAAGTTATCTAACTGTTCTGTTACGCCCAAAGTTAACTTTTTTACTGAACGTGTCACTAATGCTTAACCAGGTCAGTAAGGTTGCACGATTACCTCTATTCTAGGACACTGGTAATCCAACCACATTTAGTAGACAGCCGCCTGGTGCCCAGTTGTGTAATTCAGAGGTATCAGGTTAGCATTCGTGATGAATTGGCCCAACTTGGAGTACAGAGTTTACCATATTAGATAAGCACTTACAGGAGAGAAACGAGTCAAAATAAACTACTCTTGACCAGATGCTACTTAACTCATTACGCAGTAAGGAGATAACCGTTAGTATCCTGTGTACCGCCAAGGTAGATTTGATAGGTGTTAGCGGCTACCTTGTATATTACTCCTCATTTAACCTGAAGGGGAACGTAACCGAGAGACACCTACCCGGTGGTACTGGCTATAGTAATGTCTGGGTTGTTCAGAACAACGAAATTAGGTGATTTTTTCAGCACAGGTAATAAAAAAGCTAACGCGTGTTTATGCGTTAGCTTTTTTATTACCTATGCTGTCAATATAATTTTGTCGATAACAGGTTCTTTGTTAGCGACTGGGTTTCGGAACGGGATCAAAAAAAGACATCGCCAATAAATCCAACAATTACATCGGAAGAACCCATGCAATCGGCGATTTTAGGATGAGACACACACAAAGATGGGCGATGTGAACTTCGTGTTCACATCGCCCATCTTTGTGTGTAATCCGTTACCTGATTTGGTTTACATCGACGTGACTTCCCGTGTACGCAGATTTCGGACGATCTCGTCACAGTTGGCGCAGGCAGTAGCCCCCTGCTGATGGAACCACCGGCAACGGTCGCGAATGGCGCAGGTCACCAGTGTAGCTTCAGCTTTGCGGTTCATCGCGTCCACGATTTTGCCGACCAATCCGCAGCTGGTACTCTCTTTCGTCCAGTGACTACAACCGTTTTTAGCGCAGTTGCTCGCAAACCGGAACCGTTCTTCGGGCGCTCGCCCCTGCCGCGCTACGTCGACAAAGGTCTGGTCGATGACAATAGATTCATCAAGGTATTCAATCCGGCCCGACCCGTTCTGCACGCCAAATAATTCGGCACCGGGTTTAGCCACCGTACTGGGACAGAGCAGAGAAGCCATCGTTGCAGGACAGTTATAAGTTTGTTACCAGATGATTGATCTATTCACTCAAGGAACTGAAATCGGTGGGATTATTTATAAAGCCGATGGGACCTGTAATAATAGGAGATATATTAGGTTTATCCCCTCCAACTCCCCCACTGACGGCGTCCAATGCGTCGTCGGTTAACTGCCCATCTTCATCGATTTGAGCCAGCGATTTCATCAGTTCCTCCTGATTTTCGGCTTCGTTACGCAGCGCGTCGATCTTGTTGTTAATTGGTTTTTCCACGATTGCTAATAGTTATTGGGTATATGTTTAATTACGAATCAAAAGTCGGTCGTTAACCGCCCGGAAGCTATAACAACAGGTTGTACTCTAGTCAATCTGGTTATACCGCAACGGCATCATTTAGCGGAAGGGCCGTCATCCGGTCGGTATAGTTCTGAAAAAGTCGTTCCGAACCGTTCGCCGAAGCCAGCACGGCCATATCCGTTAAACACAGTGCATCCATTCGACACGCCTGATCGTTGACTGAAAACATTTTTCCTACCCTGGCGTCAAATTGGGCAATGGAGTTGACGGCTCGTTTGATCAGGCCAGTGAGCTGGTGAAAACCCGCTGTCGATAATCGGGAATTGCTCACGTAGTTCTCTAACCGGGCTCCTGTTCGGTAAGCTGGGTAGTCTTCCAGACCGAAAAACGCCAGCATCCACTCCTCCTTGAAATGGCCCAGCGCTTTGCAGATGCCCATGTAATCAGCCACGAGTTCGTCGTGCAGATTGTTGGATGCCGAGCCAAACCGGTTGAGGGTGTAGAGATGCGTGCATTCATGCTCAAGCCGTATCGACATCGAATAAGCTACCCATTCCTTCGAATCTAACCCCAGCTGTTTCGCCGATACGTTGCTGTAGGGTTTGTTACTCAGGATAACCAATTTATCCTTGTACAAGCTGGGGTTCGGCAGCACACAGCGCGCAAACTGTTCATTCCAGCTTTGCAATGAATTGTTTACTATCCATTGAGCTTTTAACTCGCGAATCCGCTCCCAATTGTTGATGCCATTGGCCAGCAGCGCACCCATCGACGGCGGAATCGCCACCGGGTTGTTTTTGTGTAGGAGGCATTGAACGAGCTTTATAAAATCGTCATCGTCGGGCACAACCAGAACAGGAATCAGACCAGCGAGGCTCTCGTGGAGCGTAAGTTGTAGTGATTCGGGCTGGTTGAGAACAAGCGAATGCCTAACGTCTACACCCGCCGGTTTGCCTTTCAGCACGGCATCGACGTATGCCTGCGTTTTGTTGATGCCGTCCTCAATGGGGAAATGTAGCTGCGGATAGCACGTTTGCAGGAACGCAAAAGCTTTTTCTCCGGCCCATTCTCTCCCGCGACTTTCCCAGAAATCAAGGTAGGGTTCGTCGCCGGAGACGATCCGTGAGCCGTTTTCAGGCGAACAAAACTTGTTGGTAAAATAGTCGCGCAGTTCCTCTGGTACCCCAATCCCATTGCTCTGTACGGCCCATGTTGATGCAGTTGCTCCCATAACTTAGGCGATTTGGCGTTTGGCGAGTTGAGCAAATAGGTTGTCGTTTTCCATCAATTCGTCGTACGTACCCGACTCGACAATGGTCCCCTTGTCCAGGACGTAAATACGATCAGCATTTTTGATCGTACTAAGCCGGTGGGCAATGATAATTCGGGTTGCCTGGAGTTTATCCAGACTTTGCGACACGGTATTTTGCGTTCGGTTGTCCAAAGCACTCGTGGCTTCGTCCATAAAGAGCAGTCGGGGTTTGTGAGCGATAGCCCGCGCAATCATAAGTCGTTGCCGCTGACCACCCGAGAATGTACCGGCTCCTTCGCTGACCACTGTATGCATTTCCATTGGCATGTGCTTGATGTCTTCTTGCATTCCCGCCATGCGGGCTGCTTCCCAGGCATCGTCCAGGGTCAGCTCCGAATTGCCAATAATGTTCTGGAAGATGCTGCCCGACATCAGCGCCCCGTTTTGTAGCACAACCCCAATCTGACGACGCACCAGTTCCTTATTCATCAGCTCGTACGAGTTGCCGTCATAATAGATTGACCCGGCCTCGGCCTGTTCGAAGCCCAGCAGCAGCCGCATAATAGTTGACTTGCCCGAACCCGAAGCGCCCACAAACGCAACCATTTCGCCCGGCTTAATTTTAAACGTGATGTTGTTCAGCACCAGGGGCTGGTCTTGCTTGTAGCGGAACGAAACCGAGTTCATCTCGATCTCACCCGCCAACTCACCGGGGTCGACACTCTGCTCAACGGATTCCGTTTCTGCCTCCAAAATAGGCTTTACTCGTTCGTACAGCGTAACTACGTTCAGCGACGTGATTAGCGCCATGCTAAGCCGCAGGCTGTCATTCAAAAACTGGTTGAACGACGTAATAAAGGCCATGAACACCCCTACCGAGAGCATCGCTGTTGCCGAATCGGCATTTGAGACGGTGTAATAAAGGAATGAGAAAAAGAAAATATTGGTCAGCAGCGGGTAAGACGCGTTGAAGACTTCCACAAAATTCTGGTAGGTACCCGAATTGAAACCAAGCTTCTTGAGGGTCGAAAATTTATCAGCCCACAGCGCAAAAACGCGTCGTTCGCCACCGGTTATTCTGATTTTGGTTATCCCCGACAGAAACTCGAAGAGAAAACCCTGAATTTCGCCCTGATAGGTTGATATCTGTCGGTCATATTTCAGCTTGAGCCAGCCAATACCCACCATAAATGCCCCCGCCAGTAAGCCCAGTCCAACACCCACCCAGGCCAGCTTCGTGTCGTAATAGAACAGCAGGATGAGGTTAACCGACGAAAAGGCTCCGCTCAAAACGGCGGTCATCAGGGTGCTGGAAACAATCTGACGGATGGTATTGATACTCAACACTCGGTTAGTCAGGTCGCCAGCGGTATATTTTTTATAGAACGTCACCGGCAACCGAAGCATGTGATCCATCATCCCGGCTTGTAAGTTGATGCTCGACTTCGATTCGACCCGCAGCTGAAGTGCCCCCTCGACTAATTGTAAACCCGCTTTTACGAAAGCGATCATAATCAGGATCAGGAAGACTTCCAGATGCAGCGATCGGTCTGCCGTCGGCACCACTTCGTCGTACATAATACCTGATAGTATCGGCACCAGCAGCCCAATCAAACTACCCGCCAGGGCCGACAGCATCAACCATTTTGCGTCTCTTTCGACGCCTTTGATGGCAAACGAGAGTACCTTTTTTACGGAACTCATTTTGCCGTCGAACCCCGAAAAAAACATGTAGCTAATGGGTTCTAAAGACTGCGCAATCTCGTGATTGATTACCGCTTCCTGTCCCGTTATCAAGTTTTTGATCAGGTAACTGGTGGGTGTTTTTTGCAGGAGTGCAACGGGGGTTTTGTCTTTTTTGGTAAAAGCCAGCAACGGCCCGCACTCTTCCTTCCACCAGGTATCCCTGAGAATGATTTTACGAATGCGCAGCTTCGAGCTTTTGGCGATCAGGTGGAGTTGGTTCGTGACGTTGTTCTGATGTGACTCAACGTATTTTGGCTCTTCCAGCGTAAAGCCAATCTGATTGCCGATAAGCTGACACGTCTGAAAAAGAAGATTCTGTTGGGTTCGCTTTCCCGTAACCTCCGGTCCCTGCCCGCTGCCGTTCCCCGCTACAACCGACTTTATTTTGCCGAGGGTCGTTTCGAGAGCTAGTTGGTCCGTAACGCGCTTTTCGGACAAATACGTAATTTCTTCCAGTTGCTGCGCGTCTATAATCTGGTTGATTTGCGCGTAGAAATGGGCTTCCAGCTTGCGCAGGGCCAGCAGAAAATAAACTTCTTCCTGTAAGAGCATCTCACGGGTGCTCAATACGCGCACAGTCGTATTATCCGTCAGCGATTTCAGCCACAGTTTGTTGGAGACTGGTGCCAGAAAATCAGGATACTGCGCGTGACTCACTTCTGTACTTTGCGCGAACAAACTAACCTCGCCCCGAAGCAATTGAATCCAGCTAATACCCATCGACGGGAATGCGATGGTATTGGCGTCCAAGGATACTTCCTGATACTCGTCGAGTGGTTTATAGACCCTGGGCGCGTTGGCCGCGCTGATGGCGGAGGATGTCTTTACGATCCATTTATCAATCATGTTCTTCAAAAAGAAATGATCGACGTTCAGCAGATCGACTTTATCAATTGCCAGCAACGTAGCCTCGCCGGAAAAAGCAATGAGTCGGGTAGTGTCGGCAACTGCCGGGGCCAACAGGCTAAACAATACCTCCCCCTTTTTGGCCGTATACAGAAATTTTAGTCGATTCGTATAATTTCCTTGGTCATCAATTCGGGTATAGAAAACGTTTACCTCTCCGGAGAGCACCATCCAGAACCGGTCCGTGCTGTCCAGAACCAATGGGTTTTCGGCACAGATAGCTAGTTTTTCTTTTATAGCTGACATAGACGTAGTATCGTTTATTTCGTTTCGATCAGGTGGGCGTACACTCCATTTTTCTTTACCAGCTCCTGATGGGTGCCCCGCTCTACGACTTTGCCATATTCCATCACAATAATTTCATCGCAGTCGATAATGGTGCTGAGCCGGTGCGCGACAATCAGGCACGTACAGCCCCGCTTCTTGATATTATCCATGACAATCTTTTCGGCCGTGGGGTCCAGCGCGCTGGTGGCTTCGTCCATAATCAGGATAGAAGGGTTGGTAGCCAGCGCCCGCGCGATCTCCAGCCGTTGCCGCTGCCCGCCACTAAAGTTGGACCCGCCTTCTGAGACGGCACTGTCGTAGCCATCTTTCCGGACGGATATGATGTCGTGAATGGCGGCATCGCGGGCCGACTGAATGATGTGTTTGTCGGAAATGGTTGAATCCCAGAAGCTGATGTTTTCTTTCACCGTACCCTTGAAGACCAACACTTCCTGATCGATGACGGCCAGCGAGTTCGTGACGACATGCCGCGGAATGACGCTTTTCGATTTACCATCGAAGAGTACTTCACCGCCCCAGATCGGATACAAGCCGGACGCTATTTTGGCCACGGTCGATTTGCCGCTACCCGAGCCGCCAACCAGCGCCACCCGGCTCCCCGGCTTTAGCTTCAGGCTGAAATTTTCGATGAGCGGGGGCATGGTTGTGTTATACCCAAACGTTACGTTTTTCAATTCGAAATAGCCGGTCAGTTTCGTACAGATGCCGTCTGACTGCGCAGCAGCAACAGCCCCCGGCCTGAATTGCTCATCCAGTTCGTAGTTCAGCACGTCGTCGATACGGCCCATATCGCTTTCGGTTTCGTGCAGCATCGTTCCGACAGCAATTAATTGGTTGACTGGCCCGATGAAGTTGCCCATCAGGTAGGTGAAGGATACCAGCGCACCGAGTGTCATTTCGCCATCCATGATCCGTAATGCCCCCAGACCCAGAATCAGCGTTGTGGTCAGCGACATAATCAGCGGGGGCAACACGTTGAGCCGGATGGTGAGCCAGCCTAGTTGCTGCTGCGAATTCATTACCTTGGCCAGGTAGCCAATCCAGTTCGTGAAGAAGTCGTTTTCACGACCCGATGCTTTCAGGGTTTCGATCATGCTGATGCCCGAAGTGGTGGTTCCGAGCAGCTTTCCTGTTTCGTTGCTCAACAGACGGCTTCCGTCTTTCCGGGCTCTGGACACGTACCGGAGTGCCAACACATTCAGCCCCGCCATGCCGATACCGATAAGTGTTAAGGGTACGTCATACGAAAACATCAGAAAGGCGTAGAACAGCACGATAATGACGTTCAGGACCGCATTGGCCAGATCGCCACTGAGTAAACGGGCCACTTTATCGTTGAGCGAAACCCGGTTGCCAATCTCTCCACTGTATCGTTGCGTGAAAAACGAAATGGGCAAATGAAAGACGTGCCATAGGAATTTGCTGGACGTGGTCAGGGCGAGTTTGGTTTCCAGTTTCAGCAGGTAATATTGCTGGAGGTACACCAGAACCGCGTTGACCGTCAGCACCCCACCCATAATTAGCAACAGGGGCATCACAAAGTCGGCATGGCCGTTGACCAGGTATTTGTCGATAAATACCTGGATGAACGATGGAATCACCAGGCCCGGAATGACCAGGAAGAGGCTCGCCAGAAAAATATACGTGATACTCAGCTTTGAATTAGAGACTCGGGTAGCCAATGACGCAGCCAGGCCCCGTTTTTCATTCCCTTTTTCGAAGCGTTCATTCTGTTTAAACGTCAGCACCACACCCGTGTAGGCTTCGTTGAACTCTTCATAGGTAACTGCGTACCGTCCCTGAGCAGGATCGCTCAGGTAGACTTTATCTTTTGAGAAGCCCTCTAAAACCAGAAAGTGGTTGAAATTCCAGAAGATAATGGCTGGCGTTTCAATTTGCATCAGTTTCTCAACCGACTTGGCGTAGCCTTTAGCGTCCAGGCCAAATTCACGGGCCGCTTTAATGATGTTGGTCGCCTTTAAGCCGTCTCGGGAGACACCACAGGCAATTCGCAGCTTTTCGAGGGGTACAAATTTGCCGAAATGGCCCAGGATGATGCTTAAAGCGGCTGCTCCACATTCTACACTTTCCATCTGTAGAACGGTGGGCACCTTAACAGGCCGCGCCTGTTTCCCAATAGGAAAAGTTGTATGGGTTGCCATCTCGAAAACCAGTATCAGTATAGATTGAAGAATTTCTTAAATGCAGGAACGACAATCGAAATTGGATTCTCCTGTTTAATGGTAATCTGGCCCATGCAGGAGGTACCTTCTTTAATGGCAATGTCGGGTCCTTTAGCCGATGTCCACTTGAAGCCGCTGTATGACTCATTATCTTTCTCAAAGACGACATGTACTTCGAAGAGCGGGCCTATTGCCAACAAACCTTTGGCTAGCTGATCATTTTTAACCGACGTCATCATGCCCTGCTGGGTGATCGGGAAGTCAGAAACGTACGTGACCCGGCCCTTGATAAATCCATACTCCTGTGGCTGTACGGTCGATGGCACCACGAAAGCCTCCATATCGCGCTTAATCTTCTTGCCATCCTGCGACGGAATGTAAAGAACACCCTTCAGGCTGGCCAATTGACCTTCTTCCTGATTTTTGAGTTTGAACAGCGGGGTCCCTGGCCCAACCATTACGCCCGCATCAGTGAGCACTTCGACAACTTCGCCACCGTAGGGGCTTTTAATGTTCGACTGTATATCGTAGCGCTCGGTCAGGAACTGAAGACTCCGTTCGGCTTCGGCAATCTGTTGTTTCTGGGTCGCAATGCGTTGTTGCAGCGAATACCCCGCATCGTGCTGCCGGTTGGAGACTTCGGCCAGCTGTACTTTCAGGCGTTCGATTGTATTCTTCGACGCATCGATCTGCTGTTTGGTACCAGCCACCTGCGCTTTCACAATCAACCCCTTTTCGACCAGGTTAACCTCCGATTCAAGCTGATTCGCCAGAAAAGCCAGCTTCTTTTTCTCGGCTTCAATTTCGCCCTGAATACTTAGCCGGTTCTGACTCATCAGCTCCCCTTCCAGCAAAGTGCCTCTGTTGCCGTACGAGATTATTTTGGTCAGTTCGTGTTTGCGTTCCGACAGGGTGGCTTTGGCATTCTCAATCTGCTGAACCAGCTCCGGCTGCTGCACCGTAGCCACTACGGCATCTTTCGCCACGTTATCGCCGATTCTGACCTGTAGTTTTACAAGCTGGCCCTGCGAGGTAGCTACCACTTCATGGACTTCGCCACCCAGTACGACCCCGGTTACATTCAGTTTGGTGCTTACCCGCCCGAAGACCGACCAGCCAATACCCGTAGCCAGCGCGGCAAAGACCACCGAAAGCGTAATCCAGGCTTTAGGACTGGTTACCTTAATCAATTGATCGAGCTTCTCGGGAGTCGACAGTTTTTCCAACGCCGACTGTCTAAAAAATCCTGCTGCCATGACGTTAATTATTGTTTATATCAGGGATGGTATAAAATGCGTTTCTGTCGATCACAAAGCCTTTGTTGTCTGGGGCTACCAGCGTTCCGGTGTCGTGTCTGAGATTGATGATTGCTCGGGCAAATTGCTGGTAAGCCTGTAGGTACCGGAGCTGTGCAGAAGTAAGTCGTTCCTGAAACAGGATCAAACTCAGGATGGTCGTCAGGCCCGACTGGAATTTGACCTGTTCGTCTTTGAACACATCCCGCGTATAGTTAAGGACTTCTTCGGCTTTCTGGAGGTTTGTAACGCTGTTGTCCAGATAGTTCAGGTCGTTACTGACGTCTAGCTCAATAATCCGCTGGATGTTGTTGACCACTACGTTTTGGTCGGTGACAGCCATTTGACTCTTGGTCAGACTGCCTCTCGCCCAGTTGTTATTGACCGGCATAGTGAACGTTAATTTGGCACCAGCTCCAATGTTTCTGCCTTCGTTGTTCGAGAAGGACGCCATCACATCGCTCATTCGATTGCCCGTACTGGCGCTTCCGTACGACACAAACCCAACCAGATCCAGCTGAGGTTTTACGTTGTTTTGTGCCAGTACATACTGCTGTTGCAGAGCCTCGTGGCCATGCCGGGCTGCCATTAGATCGGCTCGTCGCTCTTTGGCAATTCGGATAAAATCAGCTTCGGCAAGCCCTCTTTTGAACGCTGATTCGGAAATTGTCGGGAAATCATTTTCAGGGATATCGATCGACAGGCTTTCCTCCGTGCTTAAGCCGATCACTTTTCCCAACTGTATCCGGGCGTTATACAGGTCTTGCTGAGCCATGATGGTTAGCTTTTCCTGATTAGCTAAATCCGACTTGACCTGTATCAGGTCGCCAGCTGGCTTTTTATCGCCTTTTACCAGCTCTTCAGTTACAGACAGTACGTTCCTGATCCTGTTTTCACTCTGTTTATAGATTTCCAGGCTCTTAAACGCGGTGTAGTAATTCCAGTAAGCCAGTCCAATTTGCCAGATCTCCGATGAGGTGGTAAACTCGTTACCACTCTTTGCATTGAGCACGTAGAGTGAGTTGGCTCGCTCCAAGGCTGTGACAATTGGCCTTCCTTTGCCTCTCAGCAACGGCTGGGTCAACGAAACATTCAGTGTGCTAGTATTACTTCCCAGATACAGACTTATTGGCTGGTTAAAGCTGTTGATCGGATAATTGTTGTTAGCGAACCCGTAGTTGAAGCTAAACTCCGTTAACTGCCCGGTACGTAGCCGCTTCCGTAAACCGGCCGACATATTCAGCGTGTTGTTTAGTAAGATGCTGTTTTCCAAAAAAGCGTTTCGGGGATCAGCCCCCAAAAGCCTGTATTGATTGTTTTGAAACACCAACTCGGAGAACGAGTTAAGGTCAAACGTGCTTCGCTGAATCCGTAGGTCCGCTTCGGCACTACGGATAGCCAATCCGCTCCGTACGAGGGTAGGGTTCTTATCAAACGCTTTTCGGGAAATCTCAAGTAAGTCGCACTTGACCTGGGCGCATACGTCGCTGGTCAATGCCATTACGCCTATCAGAATGCCATATAGACAGTGTCTCATTGCCAGTCGATTTTCAGTTATTAAACTTCCGAGAATCGATGCAACAGCTTGACAAAGCGCGATCCGGCCTGGGCCACACCATCCAGTACTTTAGCGTCTACCAAATCCTCGTCACCAGGGTTACCAAAACCGAGTTGCTCCGTAGTTTTCCGTAGCCGGTTCGACAGAAACAAGGCCAGGGCGTAGTAAAAGTTGGCTCTGAACTCAGCGTTGGTCAACAGCCGCAGATTGATTGTTTCCCGGGCAATTTGATAAATGACAGACGGGGCCGTAACAATCACCGAAACAGATGGTGGAGTCGATTCCAGAAAAGACATTTCACCCACCACTTCGCCAGCTTCCAGCTTGGCAATGCACTCATTGAAATTGTCATTGGCGCAGACAGCTAACTGACCCGATAAAACAATAAACAAACTATCGATAGCTTGCCCTTTATTAATCAGTCGATCTCCTGTTTCCAGTGTTAGTTTATTACCATTCTGGAGCATCCATTCTACATCTCTATCACTAAGATGGCCTAAGAAATACAGTACCCGCTTCATAGAATTTATTGATTTATAGTATATGATTATTGTCTTTAAATACTGTCTAATACTCCACTCAGATGGTCACACCAAAAAGGCCGTCACAACCGATACGGTATGTTGCAACACGTTCGTATTTAGCGGGAAGAGCCTAAAAGTTGCTTAGGCGAAATGCTGTATTGCTCGGCGAAAAGTTTTGAAAAATAATGTACGTCTCTGTAGCCAACCGTATAGGCAATTTGTGAAACAGACTGCTGTACGTAGCTGTCGATCAGTTGCCGGGCTTTATGCAGGCGAAGTATTCTTACGTATTTATTGGGAGTCAACAAAATTAGGTTAAGAATCTTGCGGTGTAACTGTCGCTCGCTTATCGCCATCTTATATGATAGTTCGTTTAAGTCCAGATATTCCTGCCTTATGCTGCCGTATACTTCCCGCTCCAGATTTACCAGCCAATCCTGGTCTTTTTTGGCTACTTTCTGGGGCTGCAACTCCCCCAGACACATCTTTCTGACGTTTTCATTGGATTCATAAATATGGAATATATCCGGGCGATCATGGTAGGTCAGGCTCAATGCATTTGTTTTCGCTTTGACCAAAATGTCTTCTACTATATCGCTTATTTCTTTGCTACTGGAAAAAAGAATCTGCTCAATACGTTGCTTATCATACATGCTCCCATTTTTGCTCACATTCATGATAGTCTCCAACGGATTTCTGATGTGTTGAGCAAGTTGCTCCAATGCATTAGGCGAATTCCAGTCAATGGCATTTTTCTTTGCTGTATGCATCGTAAATAGGATGGTGATTAGCGATGGGTAAAGAACAGAAAACGGTACCATGCACTTTCTAACCCGCATGCATCAATTCCTTTGCAGGTAATACAAGTATCAATTTTACTGGAATTCGTCCCGGTGTACATTTGAATTGAACCATTCTATAGTTTTGGACCCCCGCTTATAGCGTCAAAGTATACAATGGACTACCAAGAAGCACACGGATCAAAGGGCAGTTTTTCGGATGCTGAGTTCCTTTCTGATTTCCTTAAGACTTACAAAGTTTAAACCAAGGAGTGGCAACAAGGAGAAGGGAATGACGAGAAAAGGCGTAAAACCTTTTTTGATCGTCAAAAGAATTGTCACAACGAAAAGGACAGTGAGTATACCCGCAAATACAGATGTAGCGGCTATGGTTGTCTTTTCCATCTTCATCAAGCTCTCTATGCTTTTATCTTTATAAGTATTGATCTTCATTGTGGTAATTTTCAATTTACTGATTTATTAGATCTCGTGTATATCAATTACAGAGTATTCTCTATGATAGTATACCATCTGTTTCACAGAGTTGTACCAACAAAGAATTTAACAGAGTACAATTAGTAGAGAAACTACGCTTTACAAAAGTTATAACTTGCACATGAACTGTGCTTTACGACTCTAACCACCGATTAATATAAGTTAACTGTTCATTTTTATGTGCAGATGATAATAAGTCGACTCGGTGAAGTATATTTTGTAAACAATTGTACTGAAATAATCTTAACGATTCGTTACCTTCCAAAAAATTATCCATGCATTGTAAACTAAAAATAGGTATCTCTCCATTGAGCATTTGACTTATTTCAAAATCCAGTATAAACTTAAAATCTTGTCTATTTTCTCCTTTAAAGGCCTTTGACAACAAGTCGTATAGCTTAGACTGATATACTTCATGGCTTGACATAAAAGAAGCTGATCTCATATATTTCAAAATTTTAAAATACACAAAAGTGGGCCTCCATACATATCGCACTTCATTCTTCTTAAATAGTTGAAGAGGAGAGCTATCAGATTTTAACTCATTCTTCGAACCTAAAAACATATCATACGCTTTAGTAAAGCCGCAAATAAAATGCTCTTTGTAATCATTTGCGAAAGTATACGTGCCATTTAATTTTGGAATATTTTTATCCACTATTTTTCTCGTAGCAAAACGAGTAGTTCTTTTAGAATTTATGGTATTAGGATTTATTACTTTTTTTTCTAAATCTATGACTTCAATATTTCCATTTACTCCATACCCTACAATGTCTGAAGGTAACCCAGTGTTTTGGTTTACGATCAAAAAACTTTCTAACACAGAAAAAGGAGGTATTTGATGTTGAACGTCCCACGTCCGAAAAGATTGGTCATTGAAAAAAGGTTGAATAATAGTTTCATGATCAATCATGAAAGGATTACTCCCTGATGCGATTACATTTTCATGATGGCAATCCTTACTACCCAACAGCAAAGTAACCGCTAATAATATCCCTGCTTTATAATAGTATTCTTGTAAATCATCTTCCGAATTTACTTGTTCATAATTAACGAATTCTATCCAACCATAACTTTTACAATCTAATACTTTAAAAGTTTTTATGTTTGTTTTTAGCTTAAAATTAACCCATTCAATAAAAAAATTATAAGAATTTGTTATACCTATATTTCTTGGTTTATATATTAATTTTGTACCATTTGATAAATATACTAAGGCTGTACCTTCACCATTATGGCCATCACCAAGGCATACATCAATATCTATAATTTTACTACTATCTATATTAAATGTTGCTTTTATACTTTCAGAATCTTCTTTAAAACGGCTAATAATATTACAAATATGATTTAAAAAATTAGTAACCTTCAGTTTCAATAATTTATCTAAAACAGGATAAATTATTGCTAAAGACAAATTTATTCTCTCTATAAACTCATCAAAATCAGAACCCCCTTTATCGATAAAATCATCTAATTCTGATTGTAGTGTAACCTCAGCGACAGAGCTTAACTCTTCTAATAATTTATACTCTAATTTATCTTTTACAAGCTGTGTTAATCCTAAATCAAAACTATTTGTAAAGTTTTCTGTATAATGAAAAATAACCTCAACAAATGGAATTGTTTTAAAACTTTCTTTAACAATATAAAAAGATTGTCTAATCATTTTCTATTTACTTATTTAGAATAAACACAGACAAAACTAACCTTACTATCGATTTTTTACATTAGGATTCACTAAAATCCCAAGACCAAAGTGATAGGGATAATTATACATATCATAGCCTGTATCCTTTGAAATATCTATGACAGCACGTCTAACCTCTAGAAAACTTTCAGTATCGTGAAAAATCACACAATCACTATTTTGAGCTGCCCAGAGTCCGCATTCATAAGTTTCTTTATAACTATGAACAATATCAACATGGGCGAAATCATAATAGTTTTTATCATTTGGTATCCAACTTTGATAATCCGACTTAATTAAATCTATATTTTCATAAACGGAAAGCCTGGCTCTTGTTTTATCAAAATGCTCTTTTTTGTTAAATGTATGCTTATCACCCTCAAAGGTATCCACACCTATAACTTTATCAAAATAATTAGACAAAGCCACTGTTGAATAACCAAACTCAACGCCAAATTCAATACAAGATGTTCTATTCAAATTGAACCGAATTAGTATATCTTCAATTATTAATTCCAATCCTCTCCAAGCAGACATAATATTTATCATTCTTTCAGGTTTCTTCTTACTAACTGGCTTATAGATAGGCATGTGTGTACTTGAAACGGGTATATTTACAGCTGTTTCTTGTAACATATTCTTTTAAAATTAATTATATAATATTTATGACAACTTTTATAATTATTTGGAAACGCGTTCTTTCAAGCTAATGCATATTGAACAACTTCCTCCATTTGAAAATTTAATGATGTCTCATTAATTTCAAGCCTCAGTCTATTCATCATGTCGAAATCTATCAACGTATTTTTTTCGAACCTGTTGATCATTTCAAGAAAGATATCCCAATAGTTGGGGTTATCGTCTGGGTGAGGTATATGACCTGAAACGCCAAGTTCTTGTAATCTTTGCGCAATATCTTCTCGATCATAGCAGAGAGTACCCATTGTAAGAGAAGGTACTTTGTTCATAATTGGATAATGGTACATACCTGAACCGCATTGATGGATCACTAAGTTTGAGATTCCACAGATGTGATTTAAGGGAAGTAGTTTATTATAGAAAATCTCTTGTTTGTATACCTCATTTAATTTACAATCACAAGTAGTTATAACAGCGTAGTTGCGGTCTACAAAGAACTTCAGGAAATTTTCTATGGGAGTTCTATCTATTGTACCAGTTGTGATAAAAACTACAGGTTTTTCTTTATTGTTACTCAAAAATTCATCCAATCTGCTGGATAAATCTTTTGAGGGTTTATCCATTATAAGAAGTGGTCCAGAATAAAAATATGAATCTCTGTCTGCTACGTTTTCCGGTAAACTCTCAATTGTTGGTATCCCGGGGATAATCTTGACTTTCGGTTTCACGTATTGTTGCAAAAAGTAGAAATCAGGATTATCATTGATATTAGATAATCCTACATCACTTAGATTTAATATAAATCTAGACTTTTCATTATAATGCCCTTTTTGAATTGAATGAACATGATTACTTTTTCTAAAACGTTCATCAATCGATCTAAAAGTACCAGTTCGTTGAATTGAAATTCGAGGTATGTCATTTTTTTCAGCAATCAGCGGAGATAAAAAAGAATTATCCTCAATTATAAGAGATGGCTTAACTTTATCGTAAGCTTCCTTTTCCATTTCTATAAGACACTCCCTCATATTTGAAACATTTTCAAAGGAGAGGGAAGTATCTTCAATAGCATAATCATAATTTATTGGCACAGACTGCACTCCCTGCATCATGAGAAACTTTTGTATACTACTATTAACTAAAAAAACGTTTTTAAATTCGGCATTTCTCCTCATATACCTCTGCTGAAGAACATACAAAGGAATAAAGTGTGAAAGCCCACCAACAACATAAGGAATAGTTAAAATATTCATCAAGATAAAATTATTTTAGGAGCTAAAAATTAAAATAAAGCTGTCTCATCTAATAAACTTATTGTCACATTCTTTTTTCAGTTTCGTACAAGAAGCGTTTAATACGCGTCAGAACTACTTTTAAAAGCTAAACATTTTACAAAGTATCTTTAATCAAATATATAGTTTAAGCATACGTACTAAGTAAATATTAAGAATAATAAACATAATAAATAACTTTATAAAGCTATTTATTATAAGAAACTTTTAATACGATTTCTTCTATTTTTGCGTCAGATAATCATTTCAATCGTAATGAACTATAATTGGAATATACAAAAACCATGAAATATAAATATTCAGATAAGACTTTTCGAATTTAAATTATTAATTGAAATATATAAATAACTGAACTATTGATAAATATTCATTATCTATACTAAATAAAAACTAAATTTTGTTTAGCTTCCAGTTTCATCGTTTATACTTATTAACATTTCTGTAATAAGACATCAAACAGCCATTCATAAAGAATGGCTGTTTGATAATTCAAGGCTTTTTGTAGCTATAAGATTAATCAGAAAGAGCCCAACATACTGCATACCCAATGGCAACGCCAAGCACATATGCACCACACACCATAGAAGTTCCTCCAGAAATTGTTTCTAACTGCTCTTCAGTTAATACTAGATCATCAAAGTTGGGTTTTGCTGGAATGTTGAAATAAACCAGAGACTCATCCGTTTGATCTTCTACGACAATTCTTTTATCAACAAGCATCGTTACGTTTTTCCCAGTAACTTGCTCGATTGTCGCCACAGGATTTTTTATTAATTGCTCTTTGAAAGCTGAACTTTCCCAAGCTTTCTGAGCCAAAGTTTTCATTAGCTCTATACCTGTTTCTTGTTGTTCTATTGTATTATTCATAATTTTTAATTTTTTATATTATTTTAGTTATTCGTGAGTTATTCGTGAGTTGCTGACCAAAGAGCTATCCCAACTACAAACCCGTAACCTATCGCACAAAAGGGGGTCGAGCCACCTGCAACCATTTCCAGTTGCTCTTCATTTAATTCTAAATTATTAGTATCTACTTGGGTAGGAATGTTAAAGTAAACCGTAGAATTGTCTGTTTGGTCCACTACTACCAGTTTTTTACCTTCGGGCAAATTAATTTTATGACCCGTGAGCCTTTCCATCGCTCCCACTGGATTTGTCATCAATTCACTCTTAAACTGAGTATCTTCCCAAGCCTTCTGAATGACTTGAGCATTCAAATTTTGTTCTTGTATAAATTCCATTTGTTCTGGTTATTTAATTTATAACTATTCTAGTTGTCTTAAACTCTTTTAGTAAAACATTCTTTTTGAGACTCTGAAATAGGTAGGGGGTGCGTTACTGAATTATATCATCCAGAAACGTCTATGCCAATAAAAGGCCAGATAGTATCATCCCTATAGCTCCTAGCTAATTTTAGTTTAATTCTACATCTTCCATTTTAGGCTTGCTTGGAAGGTTAATGTACACCGCAGACTCGTCGGTCTGGTCACGTACCACCAGCGTTTTGCCTTGAGGCAGATTTAGCTTCTGACCCGTCAGTTTTTCGATAGCTACTGTAGGGTTAGCTATCAACTCACTTTTGAATTGGGTATCTTCCCAGGCTTTTTGTACGATTTCTGCGTACAGCTTTTGATCTTGTAGAAAATTCATGTAGTTTGATTGTGTAATAGTTAAACTAAATTATTGTATAAGTAATTGAAATGCTGCTTTAAAAGGAATTGGATGGATTTACCGGGCGGGTATTTCCAGGCAAAATCAGTGGTTCAATAAATGGTCCCGCAGTCCAGTCACTAGGTCCAAAAATACCTTTTGCCCCTCCTGCCACTGTTTCGAGTTGGTCTTCGTTTAGTTCTACATCTTCTGTGTTAAATTTAGCCGGGATATTTATGTACACTATAGATTCATCAGTTTGATCTCTTACTACCAGCGTTTTGCCTTGAGGAAGGCTAGGTTTTTGACCAGTCAGTTTCTCAATGGCCGGGATAGGATTGGCTAACAACTCGCTTTTAAACTGGTCATCCTCCCAAGCTTTTTGTACAATCTCAGCGTATAGATTTTGCTCTTTTGTGAATTCCATATACTTTTTATTATTTATATTTATTAGGGTTACAGAGTTATGCAGTCTTTCAGCGTAGGAAATAAATTGCTGACAAAATCACTCCAGATTCTTTGCCCACCGCCTGCAACAGCCTCAAGTTGATCTTCAGTCAGTTCCATATTCTCGACTTCAGGTTCAGAGGGAATGTTTACGTAAATCTTAGACTTATCAGTTTGGTCTAAAAACACTAAACTCTTTCCCTCCGGCAGTACTATTTTTATGCCAGTCAGTTTTTCGATTGACTTTACAGGGTCAGCTATTAGCTCTGTTCTAAAACTCGTGTCCTCCCAAGCTTTTGATATAACAGCTTCTATAATTTCTTGCTTTTTCTGTTCCATTCCCTTACTTATATAATACAAAGTCAGATTACTCCTCTTTTGTGAATTTCTAGAACAACTGATACAAATTTTATATTATGTTTATTAGGTGGTAAGTCAACCTCGGTGGTTTTAATGGGACGAAACTATTTAAACTATCTGCTCAATGAAGCTTGTGTGTGAAGGTTATTATAGTTTACACAGGTTATTTTTCAATAAACAAGAGCGTCCCCCAAATTAGTTAGATGCTGTCGATGTTAATCTCTAACCCTAAATCTTATATCGGTCGAGACTTTGACAGAATTTCTTCACAATATGAGCCGAGTATTAATTTCGTTTAATAAACCAGTGCTTCGACTTTGTATTCTTTCTTTACTTTTTGATTTTGCTTATCAATATTTCTTCTGTGACTTTAGATTAATCAGGCACCAGTGTTTCGGCGGTTAATTTCTGCCTGAATAATCTTTCTCTTTTTATCATAGCTACTTCCTATCACCAGAGAAAAAATTAGCAACCCAACAGTAAGAATAAAACCTCTCCCATGTGTAGCCGACCAAATAGCTACCCCAACAAATAATCCTATCAGTACGGCAGTTATGATTTTCTGTGAGTTCGCTTTTTTCTCCGCTGACACCAACTCATCGAGTGTCATTTTTGAGTAATCTTCATCTTTTGTCATGATATAATTTGGTTAAAGTATTAGCTAACTAAGCAACTAACTGAACTACATTACTTTTCTTGACGAAGTACATACCCATCTTTCCTTTTCCTTTTGCGTGAACCTGACCTCTGTATTCGAACGAAAAGCACTCTTCCTGCTTTATGAATTCATATAGGGTTTCACTGATATTCACTTTGCCGACCATACCACTACTTTCCATTCGACTAGCGGTGTTTACGGTATCACCCCATACATCGTACTGAAACTTTTTCACACCGACGATGCCGGCCACAATAGGCCCAGTATGTATGCCCAGGCGCATTTCGAAGGCGGGATACCCCTCCACTCGTTTTTCAACGGCCCGTTTCACCATGAATTCCTGCATTTCCAGACCTGCCAGCACAATATTTTTCAGCGAACGGTCATCTGTATACGAGAGACCTCCAACAGCCATAAATGCATCGCCAATCGTTTTAATTTTTTCAATCTGGTACTTTTCTACAATCAGATCAAACGCCTTGAAGCAGGTATGTATTTCTTCTACGAGGCTTTGCGGAGACATCTGCTCGGCCGTTTGTGTGAAAGACTTAAAATCGGTAAATAAGATCGAGACTAGGTTAAACACTCTGGCATCGACATGCCCTTTTTCTTTTAGTTCTTCAGCAATTTCTTCGGGTAATATGTTTAGCAGTAGGGCTTCAGAGCGGTCTTTTTCAACTTTAAGAGCCGCTCTTGATTTCTTGACGTAGTTGAGTTGAGCCCATAAGCCTACCGCTACCAGAAGGATAAAGCCTAACGAAAGGATACTCATATTCCGCTGCTTTTCCTGCCGCTCTACCTCCTCTTTATGTTTCAGCTGAATGATGTGTTCTTTCTGCACATAGGCAATACTATCGACCAACTGCTGCTTCTGGAACTCGATATTCATGACCCGGTTAGCCGTTTCGGATAAATTTAAACTGTCTTCAAGCGTGTTAGCCTGCTCAAAGTAGTATAGGGCCTGGCCGGTGTTTCCGAACGCTTTATAAGACTGGTACAGGCAATCGCACCCCCGTTTCTTCATCGAAACTGACCCTACTTTTTCGGCTAATTGCAAACCATTCCGGCATTTTTTTACTGCGTCTTTGCTCTTCCCCAGCCGGTACATAATAGTACCTATCGCAATCTGTGCTTCTGCTTGGCTATGAAGGCTTCCTATTTGGTTGGCATAGGTCAGACAGCGAGTATAATAAGGTAACGCTCGTGCGTAAGCTGACTGTTCATTGAATAAATCACCGAGGCTATTTAGCGCCATTATTTGCAATTGCTTATCCTGTCTTCTGTCAGCAATCTGTAGTGATTCATTAAAACTTTGAAATGCTTTATCGTACTTACCCAGTTTCACATAAATATTGCCGATAGCATCTTGTGTCTGAGCAATCCTTTCCTGTTTATTTTCTTTTTTAAAAACAGCATACGCCTGCGTAAAATACTTCATTGCATTGCTGTAATCTTTTACCTTACCATAAATTAAACCAACATTGTTGGTTGCAGCAGCCCAGTTCTCTATATCACCAATCTCTTTAAAAATGAGCGTAGCCTGCTGAAAATACGCTAATGCCTTGGCATAGTTTCCCTGACTATTATAGATGTTACCTACATTGTTCAGCGTTGAAGCTACTCCTTTTTTATAGTGTATCTTTTTGAAGATTTCGGCGCCATCTTCAAAAGCAACTACTGCTTTCGAAAAATCACTGATATAATAGTAGGTTATGGCTTTACAGTTGAAACAATCACCTACTTTCTTCCAATCGCCGATCTGCCGATAAAGTTTTTGGCTTCTTTCAAACAGCACCAAAGACGGCTGATAGACCTGAGTATCCTGATAGTGAATACCTAAGTTAAAAAGACTATCGGCCAACTTTCTAGTATGGATTGATGCTTTGTTCTCGGCCAATACTACCCTTTGTCTTGAGGGGGTATGTGCATGTAGCTTTCCTATTAGACTGTTTGTCAGACAAAGTATCAGCCACATGCACATCCACTGTCTCATCATAACCTGACAACTATACCCGAGCCATCTCCTCCTCCAGATATTATATCCAGCTGTTCATCGTTCAGTTCCATATCCTCCACTGGCTCTGTGGGCAGGTTGGTATGACCGATAGTAGCTTCCGTTTGGGCTGCGATGATCGTCTTCTTGTCGTTCTGTAATTCCATGACTTTGTCTGTTTAAATACGTTTTACAGAGCAAAGTTGCTCGCATATTTTATGACAAAACTGACAAAAGAGCCGACAAAACGAACACACGCACCAACATCACAATCTACTTGCACTAACGATCTGTTTCAATCGGGCAATAACACTCCCCCTTTATGCTCGGGGGAGTTTCTATGCCTGCTTATACCACTTGTATAGACCATTTTTTATGATTTCCGGCGTAGCGAAGGCGCTACACACGGGACTCTTACGGCTATATCTATTCAAAGAATGCATATGAATATTTTTTATATTCTCTGCTCTTTGTTTCGTTCTGGTATTACAAAGTTGGGTATTTACTACTAAGCGATCAAAAACGTCTGGTTATAGTTTATTCCCCTAGGTTATAAACCCTTAGGTGACTTTCTGATTTTAGCCAGCCGGTTCATCAAGCGTCTGCTCTAAATGGCTAAACAAATCATCGGCTGAGATAAGCCAATTGTCATCGAACTGACCAAAATCATCAGATGTCGAGTCCACATCGTTGTTGATCCAGCTATCAAAAGAGAACTCCGTATCAATGTGCTTTTTCATGAGCGTGTCTGTTTAAAGAGTCATTATCGGGTTGTTTTTGTCTTCGTTTGATGATTCAAAATTGGTCGTATTTCCCCCCGTTTTCAATAATCATCGGTTATATCGTAATCTGTTTGGGTATAGATTATTCCGTTAGGTTATAAAGCAAAAAAGCCGGCAAATTGCCAGCTACAGTGGAGTAATGCTCCTGAAATTGCAACGCCCAACCCAGTGCTTCATCAACTAAAAGCAGCGCTCACTGAATCGAGCGCTGCCGTTTAAAAATATTAATCTACCTCTACACAAACGGGTTGTCGAGCCTTCTGAGCATCATAATGCTTAGCCAAACAGTGATAGATCACCAGTTCGTAGGCCCGTTGTTTAGCCGGGAAAAGACGATTGATAATCATGTGGATCAAGCTTTGCAGAATAGGCATAAGCTGCGGTGGTCCCGGAAATGCCAGGCGAAGTTTGTTCGTTAGCTCCGCTGTCATGCAATCCGGCACAGTTTGGTTTGGAACACCTTGATAAGCTGTGCTCAGCGCGTGGTCGATTAACGGACGGTAATGTCTGAACTTTTCATTCTGTTGCCGACGCAGATTTACGTCGCCGTTGAACTCAGCGAAAAATCCGTCTTTCATCTGATTCATTAGCTGGCTCCGCTCGCCAGTAAGCAGCCCCACCCCCGTTAGCAGACAATCGATCTTAGCGACTGCAAAGGCAAAGCGACTGCTCTCATCGAAAACCGCTTTGTGCTGGGCCAGAAACGCAAGTGTTGACAGACTATCGTAATGAAAAATGGCCTCACAAAGTTCGATTTGCTCATGGCCATACCGTTCGATTTCGCGGACGTAGGTATCCATCTGAACCCGGTGAACAACGCCCTCGTGGACCCGGTCGCGCAGAGCCTCTTCCACCTTCCGCATGACTACATGGTGAAAATCAAGGTATGGGTTTCCCCGGAACCGCAACCGGAGATGGGGGTCAACATCTTTATACCGAATGAAAAAGAACTGATTGATGACTCCTTTCGCCAGCAGTTGCTCCACAACCGGGTATAATACAGTGGCCAGCAAGTCGTCCGACGTTTTTTCGCCAGTATATATTTTCAGGTACAGCCATTCGCTACCTACCGAAAAACGACGTTGAGGCAGGGTTTTCAAACTGGGCATCAGGCCGAATAATTTCGGAGCCGACGGATTATGGAACGGAATAACTACCTCATTTGTAAAGGGCTGCCCTCCTACCGATACCGGGCAGTTGTCGGCGGTGGCGAGGTACTCATAAATCCTGACGCTGTTTCGCTTCTGCAATTCAGCAACCAAAAGGCTTAACGACTGCGGATTGTGTAGGCACACGAGCAACTCGTGGTCGTGCATACCGACGACGAACTCCTGGGGAAGGCCCTTCTCATTCAACTGGATTGCCAGCTGAAACAAATTTCCCAACTGCAGATCCTTGGCCTGCAACTGCCAGGTAGCCCGGCTCAGAATAATATTTTTATAACGAACGCGTGGCAAATAAGCCTGTTCGGCCAATACACCCCAGTTCCATTTCACATCCAGATGACTATCCTGATGTTGCAGATCGCACAGAAAACGATACGTGGGTAATCCCTGATGGTAGTTATGAGCGTTGGTCAGGCGTGGTATAACCCGTTTGTTTAGTCGACGGGAGCGCAGCACTACCCGACCATTTCGCACCGAGATCAGTAGATCATCTATAGGAATCTGGTATTCCTGATCGACCGACGATTGCGCCAGATAAGGAATTTCGTACTGGTAGAGCGTGGGGCGGGTCAGTATATTGCCAGCCCGGTTTTCTGGAAAGTGAACTACTTCGGCAAAAATAACATCAGGATGGTGTTGCTCCGTAGCCCGGACACAGCTCTGTACCGCTTCGGTCAACGGAGAGCTACCTTCACAAAATCGGCTCAGTAATGTAGCGGCTGACGGTCCTTTGCAAGCTTGCATCACAAACCGATACTCATTTTTGTCGATAGCCTCCCCCGATTTTGCTAGCCAGTTTCCAAATACATAAAAGCTTTCGGGTAAGGCCTGCCCATCGCGACGCTGTTTAGCAATGTGCTCTAGGTCGGCCTGGCTTAATTCAATCTCGGCCTGGTGACTATAAAGACTCTCTGAGTACTTGTTCAAGACAAATGATTGCCACCAGTTCCAGGTTGGTGGTTGCAAAACGCCCTCGATGTTAGGTAAAGACAGATCGTCAATCATGGGCGCGTAACCAACGCCCAACCCCGACTGAACGCCGTAGCCAATACCGTATTCACTATCCAGCGCCAGTGCCAGCGGAATTTCCTCCTGCTCGTAGCGGTCATAGAAACGGCGCTTCAAATCGTCCATGTCCGGGCAATGGTGGGGCTGATTGAGGACGGCTAACTGTTCGATCTGTTGACGCAGGTGTTCCATTGCCGACTGGCCGACGGTTAATGACCCTTCCTCGTAGAACGAATCGACCTGAAGCCGGTCTATGGGTGCGTCAAGCTGTCGCCCATCCAGCCAGGAGCCGATATGATTGCCAAGGTCAACAACGTTTGGGGTCGTAGCAACCAATTCTTTTAATTGAATCAGATCCTGGGTTATCAACTCGGTGTCCGACAGAGCAGCCACTTTAGCAATTAGTACATCGAGATAGGACTCACCGATAAGCACTGGGTCAAGATCGCAACTAAGCAACTGCTCGTCGATGAGTTGTTCGACAAAAGCGCATGCTTCATCTTCTTCGATGTTCATCTCCACAAGGTAGTTGACCAGTTGGGGTACCGTTGCGCCCGTTCTGGCCTGCTCGAACAACCGTTTCAGAAACTGATCACCCGTAAGCGCTGTAATAAAGTAGTGGCGGCTAGCTGTGGTTTGCTGCATTTCCACATACCGGAAATTGCCACCAACGGCATACAAAGAGTTGTTCGTGTAAAATAAGACCTGATTACGGATGATCGGCTGTGCCAGCAGCCAGTCCCGGACGGCCATCAGACATTCGATATCAAGCCGACTATGGCGACGAACGGGCTGGGGATTTTTCCTTCTCAGCCGTGTGTAATCCGCAGGGAGAGCCAGCGAGCAGCCAGCGAAAAGTCCGTATGGCGTACACCGGGTACTCATTCGGATGGCGTATTTGTAAAGCGTTTGCAGCAGTTTATGAACGTCGGAGAGCTGCTCTCCCGATAACCACCGCATGAAACGTTCATAAAGGGTGGGCGAAGCCAGATAGATCGCTTCCTGAGCAAACGGATCGCTGTACCACTCGTGGAGGAGTCCGTCCAGAGGATGATGAAGTAGGCGGGCCTGCATCTCATTAAGTTTACTTATTGAGAAAACCGGGCGACGTATAACAAGAAACGGGTACAATGTGAACATATTACAAAACGGGAAGGACACTTATTTCCAATTTTGCGATATATTCACAGTGTACCTAACTAATTTTATTAAGGGGTGAACAGAAGGTTGCAACTAGTGTAGAGTTTCTCGATGACCTGTGCTTCACATCCAGACAGTAATGCGTAAGGGATTCCGTGGACAACCCAAAAAGGTCTTTTCCCTCACGAAAATAGTTCCCGTTTTATTCATTCAATTCCCCTGATAAGCACGACTCTAAGGCCACTTGGAATTGACCAAACGAATAAGGCTCATTAATAAAAGCCGTCGGGTGAAGTTTATAGTTACTGTACAGATGAAAGGGGTACACTGAGGTCAATAATAGTTTTTCCTGCCTCCGTAACGCATCCAGCACTGAACTCTCGATTTCTTGATTGGGGGGCGGCAGACAGGCCAAGGTTAGTTTAATTTCCGTGTTCAGAAGTTGCTCAATTGCTTTATCCGTGAACGCACCGGTCCAGACAATATCCAGGAAACCGGTGCGGTTCACAAACTTAGTGAGCAGACATTCGCCAGCTCCATAATGAGAAAGGAGAAGACTGGGAATCATTCGATTACTGGACAGTAAAGATTGTCATCAAACAGGGAATGCTAGATTTTTGCGTTTTACTCTGGATGTTATCCGTGGTGAGGTTATAGATACGCTCCTTAGCAAGAACAAGACGTTGGGGTTGGGGTTGCGTTTGCATGAAGAACACAGTTTACGGGGTTTCTTTGTGCGATTGATGAAACAAACCTAGGGCTGCGAAAAGCGATAAAAAAAGTATTTCGTTCAATAGGACCGATACGCTCGGTAAACAACAGGTAAACCACGGCGAATGTATTCGCCGAATCTAGGCGAGCTTTAGTTGGAGCGTCACCTGGTACGTATCAGCTACGGTATTAACAGCCAGTTCGTGCCGGTCAGGATACAGAATTTGCAGACGCTTTCGCGTATTCACCAGACCAACCCCCCCCGGCTCTGTCCCGGTTTTATCTATCTCGGAGATGCCGAGGCTGTTTTTGACAATAAATGTGAATAGTCCGTCCTGCATAGAGGCATGTATATAAATAAAAGCTGCTTGCTTGCTTTTGCGCACGCCATGTTTGAAGGCGTTCTCCACAAAGGAAATTAGCAATAGTGGGGCGATCTTATACCCTGCGAGATTTCCCCTTTGGTCAAACGTAATGGTTACTTGGTGCCCATGTCGGATACGTTCGAGATCCAGATAATTCTGAATGTAAGCCAGTTCTTTTGCTAAATCAGCCTGGCCTTGATTCGACTCGTAAAGCCCGTACCGCATTAAGCTGGCGAGTTTCAAAACCTGCTCAGCCGCTTGCTCATTCGTATCCATGATATCGACATAGACACTGTTCAGCGTATTGAACAGAAAGTGTGGGTTGATCTGCGATTTAAGAAAGTTGATTTCAAGCTGAAGATTTTCCTGCTCTAAAGCCAGTTTATCTCGTTCCAGCGTCAGTTTATCCCGCTCCAAGACGATCCTGTCTAACTCTAACTTGGCGTTCTTTTTTTGGATGAAAATGATATCACGTATTGATTTGACCGATATGGTTATGGTTGGTATAAACAAGGCAAGGGTGTAATTCCAAGTGGCTATGCGTGCACTCTTGAAACAACCCAACCAGCCTCCGTCCTTCAAAAACAACTCCCAGGCTATTGTTATATACGTCTTTTCTTTACCTATGTATCCATCCGTAACATCCAATAAACTCTTGAACATCAAATAATTGATCGCGTAAGTCACATAAAAAACGCCTATCAGATACCCTAGTGTAACAAGTAACTTTTTTTTGTAAAGAAATTTAGGAAAAATGAAATAACAAGTAAGATAAAATAGAGTAATATTTATTAACAAATCTATCAGACTAACAACATTAATAACCAATGCGTTGTCTCTGTAGACTGCCTTTGTCACTACTCGCCCCACGCAGAAATAAAACAGTATCCACAATCCTACATGCAATCCTACTCTTAAGCACTTCTTCTTTGTTAGCTGTTTCATGCTCCCTACCGCATCATCCGTTTCAACACGTCCATTACTCGCTCCCGGTACGTAACGCCAATGGGTACGCGCTTTCCGTTTAATGTTGTAATCAGGTTTCCATCTATTTCCTTTATAGCGCCCAACCGGATTAGGTACGAGCGATTGACCCGTAGAAATTCATCCGCGGGCAGCATCGACTCCAGCTTGCCCATTGTCATGTAGGTCAGAATCGAACGTTCTGATAAATGAATGGTCAGATAATCGCTGTCGCTCTCCACGAAGAGTATATCGGAAGGAGCCACCCGGATTAACTTCTTATCTTCTTTTACCAGAAAGAAATTCCCTTTTTGCCCCGCTGGCTCTGTCAGTTCTGATTCTGCGATAGGTGCCGGCACTGGCTCAGCGGTCGGTATGTTGGGTGTGCTATCGGGAGTGGTTACGGGTGCGGTACTTACTCCCTGACGGGCTTTGTACTTGTTAATCGTTTGCATAAACCGCTCAAAAGGAGTCGGCTTGAGCAGATAGTCTAGTACGTCGTGCTCGTATCCCTGCACGGCATATTCAGAGTAGGCCGTTACCATTACTACCGCCGGACGTGGAAAATTGGGCCGACTCGCCGGTAAAGCTTTTAGAAATTCGATTCCCGTCATCTCAGGCATCTCAATATCCAGAAAAATCAGGTCGGGTTTAGCCTGTTCAATCTCAAACAGGGCATCAACAGCATTGTAGGTCTGCCCTACGACCAGCAGATAAGGTACGCGCTTAATGTATCTTTCGAGCAAGACATGAGCGGGAGCTTCATCGTCTATAATAAAGCAACGGATAATGGGCTGCATAGGTAAGGTTGTATCACAGGGAGGTAAACGATGAGTTCAAACACCGTAATAATACATGGATTCACCGAAACGGATGCGCAGTTGACCGAAATAAGTTGATCGATGTCATTGACAGCATTTACTTCGATTCACCAAGCAACCCAAAATTAAACAACCAAACGCTGTACTCACATGAATCCAATTGCGCTCAAAATCCGTAAGCTTCGCGAAATTCACAACTACCCACAAGAATATGTTGCGTTTCAGTTGGGAGTAAGCCAAGCCGCCTACAGCAAAAAAGAAACGGGTCGCACCGAACTGTCGCTAACTGTTTTACAGCAGGTGGCCACCCTCTACGGTATCAGCCTTGTAGACCTCATTGGTCTGACACTACAGGATCTTATTGTTCATGCCGTGAAGCAGCAGGTTTCGTAGAGCTTATTGATCGTATATTCCTAGAAAGCTTGACCAGTTTTAGACCCATTGTAGGTAGTAGGCACTCCCGTTCACCCTCCACGGGTAAATAGTTAAGCTAGGAGTAGCTATCCCATCCAAAGGCTGAGTTATCTTGACTGCCCCCGGTTGATCATTCCGAGAGTCAATGCCAATACCCGGCGAACGCAAAGCATAGCTCAGTCTGACCATAATGAGAAGTAAGAGACCGTTAAGAGGTCGACCAACGCAACCTTCGCCGATGTGCAGCAATCGTTGTCTTCTTCCAGTACCAGTTGTTAATTCTGAGGTAATCCTGTTTTGACCGGACTCTTTGCTTATGTAAGCGTCAAGCGACTTAAGTTCCAAAATCAATCCGAAAGCGGTAGCTTAATTCTGAAGGTCATCAACGCATAGTATAATACCCGCACCACGGTGGCCTTCACCATAATTGAATCTTTAATCGGGCTGACGGCATCAAATCAAAAAAGTTGACATGAACGGGGTCAGACCTCTCGTTTTTGTCAACTTGTACACGGGGCAGGGGCTATCGGCGCTTAATTTGAAGTCTTGACCAGCTTTCTGACCTGTACGGCACTGGCTCCTTTGGGCGTATTTTTGATTTCGAACGTAACCCGGTCATTCTCTTGAATCGGATCGATTAGTTCGTTCTGATGCACAAAAACGCTTTGCTGATTTTGCTGATCCCGGATGAAACCAAAGCCTTTTGCCGAATTGAACATGGTTACGGTGCCACGTCTGACTACCTCTACCAGTTCAGGCTCACGTTTGGCAACCCCAATCACAATTTCCTCCTGGTCGACAGATTTATACCCTTTAGGGTCGGGTGGCGTCGTGGACAGATTGCCATTTTCGTCGACATACGCTAACATCTGATCCAGGCTCTGCCCCTTCGTGAGGTTAGCTTTTCGATCGTCGCGCTTTCCCTGCTTGTCCTGTTTCTTTTTTTGCCGGGCTTTTTCTTTTTCCCGTTTACTGAAGGTTTCGTTGGATGCTCCCATGGCCCGTCAATTAGTTTAGTAGTGAATAATAGCTGTTCGAACCGACAGCACGCTTGTACGACTCCATGCCAACCAGTCGCTCTTGGCTGTTTCCGAAAAACAATCTGGAGTGATACGATTATCGTCGGTAGACTGCATGAAGACCTATGATCATCGACTGGGACAAATCAGGAAGGAACTACCGGATGAGCGCTTTAACGACAACCGGCAAATTAATTCTTTAGTTCTACTAAACGAGGGTTGTGGGTTATCAGGCCGGGAGGATGGCTATGTTTTGCCTGCTTCTTGGGATGGAATGCGGAGCAACCGCGTTTACCAAGCATTATTTGTTTTGCGCGAACACACCGACAGATGAGCGCCTGAAATGGTTTTTCTTGTCAACGTACCCTTGTTCATTTTTAGTGCCTGTTCCACTGCCCTTAACGCCAATTTGCAGATCCGATAGTGCAGACAAGGACTGAACGACAAACATATCTAAACCAACCCGCGTAGCAGACCCATCATTTCGAAAAAGATGGGTCTAACCGATGTTATGGCTGGCTCAGTTGATCAATGACAAAATTGTATTCAGCCGATAAAGCTCTACCTACCAGATAATGGCTACTAAGTAAACCGATGAACAGCAGCGGGCTTTTATTCATTGCCCCCAGCACCGCATCATGTTCCAATAACTGACTCTTAAGCATGTACTTACGTCGATACAGCTTCTTACGGACCTGATAATCCATAGACTTATTCTGTTATTCTTTATTAAACGGTAACCGCCCCTATTAATTGTTCGAGTACACGAATTTATTTATAACGTTGATTAGTAGCGTTTGTTGGCTGTATTTTGAAGAACGGCTTAGAACACGCTGGTTCGTCCCCCATCGATTCCGGTTAGCTAGCCATACTGCTTTTACTACTGATCGGGTGTTCGCTCAACGATCTTTACTGCGTTTTTTATGCCACTGCCTCACTCTTAACCGCCCCGGTTGTCCCGGCGGGTTATAGAGCCACGTAGTTAGTTTAATGTGTTATGATCGAACTGGTAAGCCCGGATGCCCTGCGCCCGGGCTTATTTGATCCCGTACACTTGGATTCGATCCAAAGAAGCCTAACCGCTAGCTTCTGACCGTAGAGAGCAGCTTTTACACCAGTGAAAACTTACTATTATCAACTATGGCCATTGCGCGCTGTTTTAGCAATCAGGCCAGCCAATAAAAAGCAAAGTCCGGGCCATCATGTGTCCGGACTTTTAATGATTGAACGTTGAGTATGAGTAATCTATCTATAGCAAAGCTACTCGGGGTAGCGAACAACTGATGGAAAGTAATGTCTGTATAGATATACCTTACCCAAAACGTGCCAATTTAAACTCAATTCAATAATCAATTGATAATCAGCAAATTGTTCTTCTACATTAATCTCCCTAAGCGGTCAGGGTGTGATTTTTATCCTCAACTTTGTCTTTTCAGTTCAACACTGAATATACACGCGTTTCCACACCGTACTGAAACAACCGCTATTAAGTAAGTACCTTCCCCGGCTGAATCTCCCGGCAACTACAGCGCATCCAATGGGCAAAAAGAAAACATCTATACCGGTCAACACCATGACTGACGACCGGGACGCCGGGATTGCCATAGAGAAAGTCGTTTTTTCCCGTTTGCCGCCACCTGGCAGCGGAAATACCGTCGAAGCCAATCGAGAGGTACACCGCCACAACACCCATACATTTCACCTGCTACAGAAAGGAATCGTTCACATTGACATCGATTTTGAACACTACACGATGGAGTCGCCGTCGGTCATTTACGTTCATCCCGATCAAGTGCATCGCACAACGGCCATTGATCAGGTAACCGTTGTCAGCCTGGCCATTACCAACGAAAACCTAAATCCGGAATACCTGAACCTACTGGAGAACCTCACTCCCGTGAAACCCCTGGCAGTCGCGCCCGACGCGCTGACACTCCTTGACGATGCCGTATCGCTTTGCCTAAATGTGTCCGAACGCCGGGAAAACAGATTACATCACTCCTTGCTGAAAGATGCCTGCAACACCCTGGTTGCCTTGATTCTTTCGGCCTATGTAGAGCAAACAAAATCGACGGGCCGACTTTCACGGTTCGATCTGGTAACCAAAGCCTTTCGGGAACAGCTGGACCGTCATTATGCAACGATTAAACGTCCGGCAGACTACGCCCGGAAACTACACTTGTCAACGCCTTACCTCAACGAATGCGTCAAACACACAACCGGTCAGTCTGTTTCCGGGCATATCCAGCACCGCATTATTCTGGAAGCCAAACGGTTACTGTATCACTCTAATCATTCGGTGAAAGAAATTGCCGCTCAGCTAGGCTATGACGATTACCCGTATTTTTCCCGGCTCTTTGCAAAAGTGACAGGCATGACTGCACTAGCCTTTCGAACAAAAAACCGCGATTAGTCCAATACCTACCCTGCCCCGGCCTTTCCGGCTTCGATCCGTCAACGTTGCTTTGTGCCAGCAAAAAATCACCTGCACAATGGACACAATCACAGGAAAAGAAGTACTGATTTCGGGGGCCAGCATTGCCGGGCTTAGCACCGCCTGGTGGATGAATCAATTGGGCTATCGGGTAACGGTAGTAGAGATGGCTCCGCAACCGCGTGTCAATGGGGCCGCCATCGATTTGAAAGGCGATACAATAGCGGTTATTAAACGCATGGGTCTGTTTGACGAGTTGACAAAGCACCGCTTACACGTTGACCGCGTCGAATTTAAGAATACGGATGATCTGACGGTTGGTTCGGTACAGACAGCGGACAACGAGTCAGACGAACTGGAAATCGAACGGGAAGCCTTTATTTATATCCTGCTGGAGAACCTGATCGACAAGGTTACTTTTCAGTTTAACGACAGCATCACCGCCCTTCATCCGACCGAAGACGGAATGGCTGTTGAATTCAAGCAGGGTGCCCAGCGCTTGTTTCATCTGGTGCTGGGCTGCGATGGGGTACACTCGGGCGTCAGACGGCTTTGGTTCGGGGACGAGGCTGAGTACGCCCACTTTATGAACGCCTACGGCTCGCTCACCATTCTGGATAAACTACTGATCAGGCCAGGCACGATGCAGTTGTTCCGGGTGCCGGGCAAGTCAATTACCCTAAATGCCTATCGCACTAAGACAGACGTTATTTTCAGCTTTGTTTCAGACACGGAAATCGATTATGATTATCGCAACAAGGGGCAGCAACGACAGCTGATTCTTGACCAGTTTGCCGGGCAGGGCTGGCGAACTGCCGAGCTCCTGGCCGAAATGCAGCAGTCAGATAATTTTTACCTGGTTGAATTTTATCAGATCCATATGCCGTCTTGGACCAAAGGCCGGGTGGCGCTGGTAGGCGATGCGGGCTATTGTGCTTCTCCGGCTGCGGGTATGGGTGGCTCCCTGGCGGTGAGCGGGGCTGCGGCCCTGGCCGATGCGTTACAAAAACACGCTGGAAACTTCGAGGTGGCGTTTGAGGAATATAATGACACCTTTCGTCCGTTTATCGAACGCGTACAGGCCGAAGCCCGGCAAAACCTAAAAACGGTGTTCCTGCCCGAAACCGAAGAAGGTGTTCAGCAAAGTAACGCCCAAACAAACCCTTTTTAGGAGTTGATGTAGCAATCGGTTCGGTCGTTCTATTCCCCATAAAGACAGCTAATTGTTAATAACCATCGGTTCATCCTCCTGGGCACCCCCCCAACCCCGGTTCAGATAATCGTTGTCTAAACCGGGGTGGGGAGTTTACTTATCTGGTAAGCCCGATCAGAACATAAGCAAGAAGGGGCTTTTTGTTTTACAAGTCGTTTAACTTAATGTGGTGCCGATGGCTGTTGCAGGAAGGCTGAAAGATGCTAGTTAAACTAGCTATGTTCAGCCTGATTATGACTTGATAAACAAAGCAGTAACCGCCAATAGTACGGTATTATGGCATTTAAACTGGTCTTCTTCAGTGCCCAAAGTAAAAGTTAACCGATCCTTGAAAACTTGGTTGAAACCAGTTGACCTGTGTTAATTTACCTACTTTAACGACTCCTTCTATTGACAGTTGCTTTCGAAGGGGATACTCAAGACCGAAGCCCGCATTCAGCTTAGCACTATAGAAGGGCTGAGGTGGCTGCTGACCCTGCTCAACCTCCCAAACCCAGTCCTTGAAACGACCGTAGGAAAGTCCGGCCTCCGAAAAACCGGATATAAAACCGCCATTCCACAAATAATAACGGCCAAAAAGTCCTGCTTCCTGCCGTTGCGAAAAGAAATTATGCACCTCGCTCTCTACACCAACCCAGCTACGGTTGGCTACAAACTTGCCTACTTTAGCGGTAAATCCAAGTAAAGTTAGCCCTCCCCCAGCTAGCCATCTCCCCTGCTGGTGATAAGAGACAGAAATTTTCTGCCAGTCGCTGTTTTTGTCTTCCGTTTGGGCAAAGCTGGTCGAATACAAGCCACAAAGTAAAGCGGTTATCAAGCTATAGTTGTTTTTCATCTGCTGAAGGCATTGGGTTGGTTGAAGGTGTAGGTTTATTTTATGTAGATCGTCATGCATTGACTATACATTGTACTAGTGGAATCCATGCTCTGGATAATTCAATCTCTCAGGGTCAATACACGTTGAATTGTGATCTTAAAGCTATTGCTTTTCCATCAATACCTACTCAGGATACGGCTTATGTTATCAGAAAGACCGTCCGTACACATGGGAATTAGAATTACAATGACCGAATCAAACTAACAGAAATACGAAGGAAATACGTGGTTCACTTTTGTACATTTCGTCACGGTGAGCAACTCATGAAGACACGTGGTTTCCAGGTAAAACCGACTAACAGAAGCCACTTACACAACTTTTAACTATAAACGTAGTTTATACACCTGAGTTGCTTATCTTACGTCCAGAAACTTAATTTTCTTAAATCTATCAATCATGGAGCGATTAAGATTGCGTAACGATATATTTTTCTTTCTGTCATTTCTTACGTTTTTACTGCTGGCTTCCTATCAGAAAGCTTCCAGCGCTGACCGCGAAGTTGTAGTAACGACTCTACGAGGAAAGGTAATTATCAAGCTGGAACCTCACGGTAGTATTCGGGCCAAAGTATTTCAAGGCCAAGCGTTACAATATGAATTCATTTTAGATCGGGAGTCTCAGCAGAAACTGCTCACTCACAACATTGACAGAGCGAATATCTACTTGGTTGGTAAGCACGGAGACGAATTAGTGATTGACGATCTGAAGACACAAAAGCAATTTATTTTATCAATGGTTGCTCGAGAGAGCACATTCAAAAATAAACCATCCACCCGAACCAGAACCAACCTCATAAAAGGCTATTCAGTAAGCCTGATCGATTCTCTCTCTTGTATGTAGCCGGTATATAGAATAGCATTCACTTTGGACGGTTCTAAGACAAGTCTCTTTACACAGGATGAGATGTTCAACTGACCTTTATCTCACGTTGAGATCGACTTTTCCAAATGACCCTAACACCACTTAAACCGACCAACAATCTGAATTTTCCACTTTTAAGCCCATACAGCAGACCGAACTCGCTTACCATGACACCAAGCACATCATCTGAAAGAATTTGACCGTTAAAGCTGTAACTGGCAGGGACAAGAGTTGGTTTGTTCATAAACTCGTAACCCAGAGCGATCATACCACTGGGGTACTGGCTTTTTCCTAAGCATAACCCCAGCCAGTAGTTATTCGGGAAGAGTTTTTAGGATTAAGTTATGCTAGCCGAAGATGATGGTAAATGCAATCAAGACAGTGCTAAGCTTTACCATAGATGACACCGCAAAATAAATGAGCTTTTCATCAAGTATAAGGCTTAGACAACTTCAGATTTTGCCTGTCTTCGGGAAGAATTGTGTGATTAGAATATAGTGTAGCGACTCGCTAATTTACTTTCGTAACAGAGTCGCTACACTATTGACTATATAGGCACACTGAGCCAGGAGAAGTGTTAATAGCACTAAAAAAAGCCACTCTGTACATGCCAAGCGATCACTGCTGAATAGAGGTGAAGTAACTAGAACTAATCCACCTATAGTCAGAGAAAGATGACTTCGTGCAACAAATGGGTCGGTCGTTTTGCCACTCAAGCCTATTAACCAGTAGCCCATTCCAACGACTAGCAATAATATTGATCCTGCTAAAGCAACGTGCAGGTTAGCAATCACGAAATAAGTATCATAGAACTGGACATTCAAAGTATGCTCTCTAAATAAGAGACCAACCAAGACGAGTAAAGGAATAGCCAACCAGCTGATAAGATACGGCTTATTAGGCAAAATTTTCATGTCCATTCTGGTATATCAGTACTATTAAGTAAAGCCATAGAACACCGAATTATTTTATTTTCATAAAAGGTATAAGTGGATTGGTTTCGACTAGTTCGAGCGATTTGACCATGTTTTTTGTGGCCGTTTTGTATTTGATAAAATGGGGTGTTTGTAGGTGTGCGCGGTACGCTGTTGAATCAGCATAAATCTCTAAAATAGTAAAGTGAGTAGGATGTTCTTTTTCCGAAACAGCATATAAGGTCAAAACACCTGACTCAACACGTACCGCTGTTTCAGCTCCCTCTTTTAACAACGCTTTGTAGTTTTCCAATTGAGTTGAATCAATGACCAACCTGGCTAATCGCACAATCTGTTTCTTGTCCTGGGCAAACGAATTGCTATAACAGATTAACAGCAACAGTAGTGCAGCAGCTTTAGTTGGTAGTGACCCTATCATACGTGTTTTTATCTAACTGATCAAGGTTTCTAGGCTAGTGACAATTTTAAAGCATAGACAGAATTGTGCCTGTTGGTTCAAGCAGCTTCCATATTTTCTAACCAAACAATATGTTAAGCTACTTAAAATTGTTACGCCATTTGAGCTTGTAAGTTTAACGAGTGTGAATAAACCA
>NZ_CP089547.1 GCF_021233055.1 Spirosoma oryzicola
GTCTCGTCTTTGAGTGGTGCCGCTTTAACGACGAACCAGCGATACGTCCCGTCGTGGTGCCGGATCCGGTGTTCCTGTCGCAACAAGGTGCCTGCTTCCACGGCTTGGCTATAGCGCCTGGCCGAAGCAGCCTGATCATCGGGGTGAATGGCGTCGGTCCAGCCCCAGCCGATAGCCTCTTCGAAGCGCTGTCCGGTATACTCCAGCCATCGCTGATTATACCAGTTGGTGGAGCCGTCGGGGTTGCTATCCCACAGCAGGTCGGGCACCAGGTTGGCAATCGATTCAAAGCGCTTTTGCGACGTGAGCAAGGCTGCTTCGGCTCGGGCGCGTTCAATACGTGGCAACAGTTGACCAGCCACTTCCTCAACCACCTCAATCTCACCGGCTGTCCACTGTCGTGGGCGGCTGTCGGCGACGGCGAAGCAGGCTTTCCATTTGCCTTCCTGACTTAGTCCAATGGTAATGCAGGCGCTAATCTGTTGAGCAGCCGCCCCGGCCTTGAGCACTGCGGCTTCGGCAGTGCCATCGGGCACCTCACGCTCGATGTCTCGGAAGATAATCGGCTTTCCCGCACGCCAGTTAGCTAGGGCTGCGGGTGAAACGAACGCGTGGAGTGGGTAAGTGCCTAGAATGGGAGGTACATCCAATGCATGCCAGCAGTGGCGAACGGTAGCCTGGTCGCGGTCTTCATCAATATCCACATAGTGATAGCCCGTGATGCCTAGATGCGCGGCCAGCCTAGCACCCACGGAGCGAATGATTTGGGTCTCGT
The DNA here is from genome assembly GCF_021233055.1 of Spirosoma oryzicola. Lineage (NCBI taxonomy): Bacteria > Pseudomonadati > Bacteroidota > Cytophagia > Cytophagales > Cytophagaceae > Spirosoma > Spirosoma oryzicola. Next base: position 776 of record NZ_CP089547.1, read on the forward strand.
CGGTCAGCTGACCCAGATCCTGAGTGATGCTGATTAGTAACTCCCGCCCTATCTGGCGCTGTTTGCGCTCGGTGATGTCATTAAAGAGAATGGCCACCTGATGGTTTTGAACTTCTCCGAAGGGAAAAGCGAAGACCTCATACCAGACCCCACCGGCCAGATGAGCCGCGTGCTGCTCCACATGCACCGACTGGCCTGTTTTGGCGACTTGTCCATACAGTTCAAACCAGTGTTGCTCATGAGCGGGTTGGAGTTGACGCATGGTTTTACCGACCGCATCAACTAGTCCGGTTTGCGCTTCAAAGATGGAGTTAACTTCCAGGAAGCGGTAATCCAGGGGCTGGTCCTGTGCATTAAAGATAACTTCAATTAGAGAATAGCCCTGCTGCATGTGCTGGAGCAAAGCCTGATATTTCTGGTTGTCGGAAACAGGGACTGGCTGCTGGGCGTTGGTAGGCCTTGAATCGGGTTGCAGTGAGTTGTTCATGGCTAGGTAAAGGATCTTTTGCAAAACCACCAAGTTATTTGAGTGTTGGCATTGGCCGTGAATTAATGATCCTTGCGTCCATTCCATTGCCTACCTAAGCGATTCATATAAAAAATGGGAGAACGCTTGGCGATTGTTGGACAAGACGGCCCGTTTTCGGACATGAAGATTCACTTCGACTCAAGGGGGAGCTTTTTATGGTAATCGATAAAATAGGGTTGGGCCGTCACCAATCTGCTATCCTGGCTGAAGGCAAAAGAACGTATATAGATAAGCGTTAGACCTGACGGGATCTAGGGGTTAATCCATTTAAGTAGCCGAAAAATGAACTAGGTCAGTAAGGTATCAATGGTTTACGATCCATAATACCTCAGAGCGGTACAGCAATACTACAATACCCATACGATTTTGCTATTACTCAGATGCGGAGGTAGGCCAAGTAGCTAAAGTAATTGGCAAAGCCATGAAAACAAGGGAAACGGTGCAGGTGGACAAAATCGGAAAAGCATTATCCTATCAATATGCGGATGGCGCAGATAGAGGAATTACAGAGTAAACGACCTTAAGAATGATCCACCGGTTTGGCTTCCCGCAAGAGCTACGATAGAATGACCCAGTTAGCCATTGTACGACTTTGAATCGCTACGGACTTAGCAAAAGGCAAGTGTCCTTTAGGAGATAACAAGTATAGTTCCCCACCACTGAGTAGAGTTAATTGACTCAGCAGTTTGAGCTTGGATAGCAATTCATCAATTGGACTGGTTTTGAGAATCACTTCAAAGTACGATTGCTGCTCAAATTGCTTAGCGGTTACGTCTGGAATAAACCATTGTCCATCCTGCTGCCGACCGTAGCCACGAGGTTTAGCATACCCTTCTGTGTTAGCCATAATGTCAACAAATCCATGGGCTTTGGCCCAGATAGCGGCTTGCAGAATATATATCTGTTTGCTCATGATCTGGATTGGCGCGTAAATAAATGAAATATTAAAGCTACCTAAAGGCGTTGGTAGTGAGCGTGTTCCACCTCAGAAATGGCTCGTCGAATTTGCCGGTTGAGATAAACGCGCTGGTCATCGATAAAAAAAGCTAGCTCGTTGTTGAATTCAGCCGTAAAAAATGAGCCATTGGCAAAATAACCCCAGCCTTGATTGGCGTATCGGTTTAAGCGATTCGTGGTAAGCTGACCTGGCTTATCGGTGGCTAACTCGGGTAACCGGTCGTACATCCAAGTGATCAGGGAAGTGATGTCCTGTATTTTTCCATTTACGCCCACTCCTTCGAGAAAATCAACTCGTTTACCCGCCTGGTCAGCTAGCGTCAGCAAGCCATGAACACACAGGATGAGTTGGATAAATTCTGACTTCCAGAGGGTATCTTCCGATGCGTTTAAGCGGAAAGCTGGGGAATCCAGAGTAGTATGTACGGCTGTTAAGTACTTGTCAAGCTGAGTAGTAGGTTGCATCGTTTTTAGGATTCTAGTATTGGATCAGGCTGAATCTTAGGGAAAAACTGAATAAATCATCGTTAATGAGGTACCGCCTGAGAACTGAATCGTCTTTAGCAACCGAAGAATTCATTGACTGTAATCGGTCGACATCTGGTCGAAGGCCACATAAAGCTGGCGATATATTAGCTCGGTTTCTGGGACTACATTGATCCGTAAGCTCACCAGACACCCGTCTGTTTTATTCATTGTAGCAAACAGAAATCCGTCAGCCTGAACGATTTTTTGCAAACAGAAATGACTAAAGACTAAACTGAGGAATCAGGTCTTGCCGCTTGGCCGCCTGCTCAGCCGTCAAATACAATACTGTACGGGCCAGACCCCGTACCAGATACGGTTTTTTGCTCGCTTCGAGAAGTTGATGGGCGGCTTGCTGCCGTTCTTTTACAGTCAATTTTGGGGCATCTTTCATGCATTTTGCGAGAGTAAGTAACTGGAATTTTGAAATGTTTGCTATCACCTGACGGGTAAAACCAGCATGACTCACCAGCTAACCAAGCCGGTGAATCACAGGTACTGGACAAACGATTGGAAAACAGTCCCCGTCCGGATAACGGAAGGGATAGCAATTCGGATAAAAAAGAGAACGGCTACCTGTAGGGGTTTTTATTGAAAGCAGATAGAGGGCAGAAGAGAAGAGCCTAACCCAATTGGCAACCAGGTAGTCAATCATGAGCAGGGCATTTGACCGCCGGTTAGCACGTACGCAACAACGTAGTAAACTATAAACGTGCCAGCGACTAAAAAGATTACAATTTTGAGATATAAATCAACAAAGCAGGAAAATAACTATTAATTGATAAAAAGTCTTAACAATCACCAGGATACGAACTCACTAAATGTAGGGTTAATCAAGCTTGATTAGTAGAAGAATACAAGTAGGTAGCCCTTGATTTTTAATAAACCCAAAGGCTTTGGGTTTATCAGTTCGCTGGATGGCCACCCTGGTTTCCTTGTTCATGCATCCGGTTGGTTGAGCCGATTCAGGAAGCTGATGAGGTAACCTTCAGTGGGGTTGACGGTACAAAAGGCCTCAATGCAGTCAAACCTTACTGTATGGTTCGGCTAGTCCGGCTTATTTATCGGCATGAAAGCGATCACTCCGTCGCACTCGGCCAGGGTTGCCGCTGTGAGCCGTAGCCATCAAGGTGATAACAAACGGACTGGTCGTAGGGATAGCAGGTCTGATAAGCGAACCCAACACAGAGGTCTATGCGGAAACATAAGATCAGTAAACTATATTTTTTCAAATACCATCCGGTAATGTTCCATCGTCTCCTGCTGAAAACATACCCGGTTGGGGCTGACCCGAAACACGGCAATCAAGTCCCGGAAGGCTTTGCTGGTTAACAGCTTCGGCAGCAGCGAAGCATAGAGGCCATATTTTTGCAGGTTAAAGGCACGAAATCGTTTCCGCCACTCGCCAATGGTCTGAATGTAATCCAGCCGACCGCTACTTTTCGAGATTAGCTTGAAGTGCGGCTGTGCATTGCGAATGACCTGCTCTGGTCCATAGGGTAGCCAGGACCCTGGAAACTGGGCGATCATCAATGCCAAGGCGTACGAGGGCGAATCCCTGGGCGCATCCAGGCTTATTTGCTCGAAGGGAATCATGTTCTTACCAAAAACCATGGTCTGGATATAAACCCTTCCCCCGACCGGCAGTAGGTCCGCTAGTTTAGTAAAGAAGTCGGCGTAAACCGCATCCTGCTGGCCAGCCTGATACTGTTCAACCGAACAGAAATGTTCCATCGCTCCCACACTGCTGATGGCATCGAACCGTCCGTAATCGATGGGTGTAATCTGGCGGCAGTCCTTGATATCGACCGCTAGTTCGTTGGCCCGGCAGGCTGCGGCCTGTCCTTGCGAAAGCGTAACACCTTGTCCATTAGCGCCCCGTTCTTTCACGTACTGAAGAAAAGGCCCCCAGCCGCAACCCAGATCCAACACCCGAGAACCGGCACTTAGGTGCAGACTGTCGGCGATAAACGCGTGTTTCTGGCGCTGGGCCTGTTCTAGGGTGAGCGAAAAATCACCGTTGTACAGCGCTCCGCTATAGTCGCCAGTCTGGCCCATGCTCAGGCGAAAGATTTTGTCGATAGTCGTGTAAGTAAAATCGAGGTCTTGTTGAGAAGCCATAAGGGGAGAATAAAAGGAGATATACGAGTTACAGGAACAGTGTTTTGTTGACCTAGGCTGGTCGTCCCAGCGTTTGTAACAGGCGAAAATGGGAGTAGAGCGCTGAATGAAAGCTGCGATTCTCCAGGTAAGGCAAGTTAAACTCGTGCGCCGTGCGTTTGACAATGTCCGTAATGGCCGGGTAATGAATGTGGCAAATCTTGGGAAATAGGTGATGTTCAATCTGACGGTTTAGGCCCCCGCAAAGAAAGGCCGCTAGCTTGGAGCGGGGCGCAAAGTTGGCCGTCGTACATAATTGGTGAATCGCCCAGGCGTCCTGCATGTTGCCCCTTTCATCGGGTAGGGGGAACGCTGTCCCTTCCACCACATGAGCCAGCTGGAAAACCAGTCCTAACATCAGTCCTTCGGCCAGGTGCATGACTAGGAACCCGATCAGTACCTGCCACCAGGTCAGACTAAGTACGGCAATGGGCAGCACCAGAAAGAAAACGTAATAAAGTAGTTTGGCCACAAATAGCTTCACGTATTCGACGCGGGGATGGGTCGAGGTGTTGTGATGGCCGATCCGATTCTTAAAGAACTTGACGTAGTCTTTGCGCAGCACCCACGAGAGCGAGGTCAGTGCGTACAACGGAAAAGTGTACCACTGCTGATAGCGGTGCCAAGGTTTTAACGAGTCCTGAGGGTCCAAGCGAACCAAACCTGGTGCCACCTCAATGTCTTCATCATGGCCGGGAATGTTAGTAAAGGTATGGTGCACGATGTTATGACTAATCTTCCAGACGTAGGGGTTGGCACCCAGCAGATAAAAGCTGCCGCCCAGGAGTTTATTGACCCAGGGACGAGCCGAGAAGGCACCATGCAGCGCATCATGGGAGACATTGAAGCCAATGCAGGCGGCAAACACGCCCAGCAAAGCCGCTAAGCCCAGCATCGTCCCTATATCGAACTGATTGGATAAGATCAGCCCATAAAGTAGGGCGTAACCGATTAGGAAAAAGAGCGTCTTGGCCCACATAACGCTATTAGCGTGGGGCGAAATAACGCGCTCAGTAAAATAAGCATCGACCCGCTCGCGAAGCGTAGCAAAAAAGGTGGATCGGTTTGTATTGGTGAATTTAAGCTTGGTCGCCATAAAAGATAGTTAGGAAATGAGTTGACCGATTGATTGAATCTGCCTCCGCAGTGGTAAGGCAGCACGGCCTTTTGGGTTAGTGTGTATTCTACCCGGGGTGGAATGTCAGCGTATGCAGTTCGCTGCACGACGCCTAAAGCGAACAGGGTTTTCAACTCGTCGGCTAGCACTTTCTCGCTAACACCGGGCAGTTGTTTACCCAGTGGGCTATAGCGCAGGGTTTGCTCGCCCAGCGTTAGCATAATGTACAACCGCCATTTTCCGCAAATAATCGATAAGGTCAGGCTGAAAGGATTGATCAAACGAAGCGCGAGAAAGTCCTGACAGACCCACTGATCCGACGATCATTAGCAACGGAGAAGCGTAGGGTAGAACTGCGCGATAAAGGTGATGAAAAAAGAAAAATTAAACTCGTTAAATTAGAATGGGGATGAAAGATAGACTGGCTAGGAATTAAAGCACATGGGTAGACTTGTACAAATACTTACAAAAACAACCCCGATGTGAGCGAGTAGGGAAGATATGCTTATAGGCCAATGTCTATGATGTAACTAGCTAACTGACTGGTTGGTTCAGAATAGGTCCAATTAACCCCGAAAAGTCGGCAGAAACACCAATTAAATCTCGCTTTTACCGACTAGGGCAAGCGTGCAGGCTTCTTGTTGCTTAACGAATATCCTTAGCACTTTTTTTAACCTGTATGGCCTTAAAGCCTTTGGGCGTATGCTACTGATTGGCGTCGGGCGTTTTTGTGAACGGTGGCAGGGTAGGAGGGAAGGGTCCGGAAACGGTCCTTTTCGCGTTCAAAAAATCCGTCCAGTTTAATAGGAAAGGATATTGACTTCTACTCGGCTTTTTCTGAACGATTTCTGACGAGAGGAACAACTAGAGTGACAAGGAGTAAAAAAACTTGATGGAAATCATTATTAATAGCCCACACATAGTATTAAGCAGACACCCAGCTCAGAAAAGCAAATGGGGTAACAATCGATAGTGCCCGGTACGGATGCAAAACCAGTAAGTCCTGATCACCTGTGACGATGCAGTTAGCTATACCATCAATGGCTAGTTCAAGAAACTTATTATCCTTAAGATCGCGACAATCAGTAATCGAACTACTGATAGTGACTACTGTTGCTTTCAGGCTATACTGGTTGATGAATAAGTCCGCTTCAAAGGGTGTCAAGTAACGAGCAAACTTAGGGCGATGTAATACCTGATTGAGCTCGGCCAAACAGCTCTCAGATGTCAGAAGCTCACCTTTATTTAGGGCCATATCGAAAGCCTGACGGGGGGTAGACTTAGCCATTAAAGCAGCACTAACGAGCGTATTAGTGTCCAGCACAAATCTCATTCCTCGTTTAGTAATTGCTGAAGAATAGTAGGCGTTAGCCCCCGCTGGGTGGCTTTAAAGCTGATATAATCCATAACATCGGCTAGACTCGAAGGCTCAGACAGGCAGTCAGCCACTAACTGTGAAACCAGCGATTGTTGCTGTTCTGATAATAACTGAAAGCGTTCAGCAGTATTTTCAGGAACGGGAATCTGGAGGATAGTCATAGATACAATCAATTTTCAACAAAGTTACGAAAGATTAACACAACAGGTTTTGGTTTAGTGACAGGCTATGTCACTTTACTATATTGACTCACGAATAAGAAAACAAGATTTTACGAGGGACGTAACTAGTTATTACAATGAACTGTATTTCAGAAGTTGATCTATGAGAGGAAGGATTGAAACGTTAACTCTCATAGATCAACACAACAAAAAGTGCAAAAACATTAAGTAAAGTTATGGACTTTTGTCAAACCGGCTGCCTGTCTTTAATACAATTTTCGACAGTTTGTAGCCCAAAGCGTTCACTTGATTTGTATGCTGTAGCTGTCCTGATGCTTCTGAACCTTGTAAAGAAAAGCTTGATCGCAAGCTGCTGAGCTTATGTTCGGTAAACATTGGTTAGTGCTACTTTCCACACGTACCAACTGAGAACCTTTTGACTCCACTCGCTTCAGCATAACATGGATTCGAATAGGTTTCCCATTGCACCCGCAAACTGGGTTTAACTCCTGAGTACAAGCAAAATCTATTTTCACGGGTGATTCTTCACTACAATCGTTTGGGCTCAACTGCTTACTGCAATTGACAAAAGTAAGCCTCAGAAATAAGCACATCCAGAAGCGCATGGTAGTATGAAGTTTTTTCATGACCCTACCATTGCCACAAGGGTTTATACACAGGGACGATTTTGTTGTAGAGTCTGCGTGGGCTGTTGCAAAAGTTCAGGAGGTGCTTTTTGGGCCCTGAACAATGAACCTTAATCGGTCAATTTCACCTCAATATGTCGTGAAAACGGCCGATTTAACCTAACACCAACCCGTGAAACAGCCACTAGATTTAGGTTAAGAGATTAAAAAAAGCAGTGGCTCTAAAGCCTTGTTCCTTTTACCAAAATAGTGGATTTTATGGATTGCTCTTTCAGATGCAAGAACCGGTTGCGCTCTTCATCATGCATAAAATTGGTAAAGTCATTCTCGCTTTCGAATTCAACGAAATGGATCTCGTAGGGTTGATCGATCGTGTGCTCAATAATTGCGCTTTCACTAGGTCGTATCCTCAATAAGAGCTGTCCATTGTATTTTGAAATGATTGGAATAGCTATATCCTCAAATTGATGAAAAACCGCTTCTTCTCCTTCCTTGACGTAAATAAGTTGAGTGATAAAAACCATGTTTCTTTAAGATGTGTCTTATAAGTTATCAAAACGTCTCTGTCCTGCTTATTGTATAAGGAGCATTGTATAAGCTTAGCCCATTTAACTTTAAATGCCGTTGGTCTCTAAGGACCTAAATTTTACCAGCATCCGTCGTAGCCTGGGACGAGTGTAGCGTTGCAATAAGATAGGATAAGCATTTAAAAGCAGATTCGATAGAATCAACCAGCGAGCATCCTGAAGTGAATAAGCCAGTAGCACGTACCCTATTAGCAACAAGACAACGCTGCCAACTACTAAATGGCCTACTTCGGCCACGCGAGTGGCTCGTTCGTAAGCCTCAAAAGCAGTCAGCCCTTTTTTAAGTGGTGTCTGCTTTTGTCTAATTTTTTCCCATCCACTTTTCAATAAGATGGCTCGGTACCACTCGACCCCTAGTCGTCGATAGAACGTTCCTTTATTTTCGAAAGGGTAGGCATCAAAGTAGGTGGCGTTCAGGGTTGGTTTAAGCAGTGATTCTCTAGTTGTGAACCAGAACATGAGCCCAAAGTTGACGGCTAAACCAAAGCCCGCTGAGGTCACCTTCAGGCGAAGGAGCATAAAGCTGATTGTTAGTGAGGCCAGGGTGAGGAGAAGCAGGATTTTTACCCATTTAAGCAGCATAGGAGGACTCGTTGGTTTAATTTTTCTTGATGCGTACTATATAGGTGTTCTCTAATTATTGGAAGTTAAGTACTACAGAATGGAAGACAAAAACGAGTATCGTCAAACATTCTATATGACAGTCCTTTCTTTCCGGAACGATATAATGATTGCATTTGTAATTGAGGCTTATTGAGCTGGCAGTAGTGGAGACATGACGCTATGCTTCAACTAACAGTCCAGCGAAGCTCAACTTGGTTTCACAGACCATACAGGTATAGTTAACGTATTGATAATAGACAAATTCATAGATTTTAAATTCGAGTGCCTATCTATTGGTTTATTATTAGATAAATACAATAATTTCATAGGCTAAATTCGCTCACGAAAAGGCTGATCAGAACGCGGAAAGAGCATATAAGGCTGATCTATCTGCCCTTTTCCAACATCTATAGCGAACAGACTATACAGATATCAGGAGTACAATCTATTTATTCATTGGGCGTAGGCTGGTTAGTCGAGTTAAGAGTGCTCTTCAGGGCTTCTTCGCCGTACTCGCGCTCGAGATTACCTAGCTCCTTGTCGGACCGAGCATCTGTGTCATCGGGATTGCGGATGGCCCCCGGTGCTAAGTCATGTTTCTTTTCCAGATTACCGACTTGGATGTCCGAGCGGTCTTTGCGGTGCTTACTCATGATCGGGGAGATTTAGTTAGCTAATGTCTAGTATACTAGACGAATAGGGTATTTGTTTTGTATACACCGCTCATTTTATACGGTTACTCTGTCCGTCTTTTGTTTTTTTGAATTTGTTACAAATCTTAAACGAGCATTTAAGATTTGTAACAAGTATCACTATTCCTGTATCTTGGGCTTTTAATCCGACTATTTATGGAAAGTCAGTCCCTTTCGTACATCGCTTATTATCGAGTATCGACCAAACAGCAAGGCCAGAGCGGGCTTGGGTTAGAAGCGCAGCGAAGTCAGGTCATGCAGTTTATCGGTAGCCAGGCTCGGCTGGCGCGGGAGTTCATCGAAGTGGAAAGTGGTAAGCGTGATAGCCGTCCGCAGCTTACGGAAGCGTTGGTTTATGCGAAGCAGCACAAGGCCCAATTAGTGATCGCTAAGCTAGATCGACTCAGCCGAAACGCGGGATTTATTTTCGCCTTGAAAGATTCGGGCGTTGACTTTGTGTGTGCCGATATGCCCGATGCCAATACACTAACCATTGGCATTTTTGCGACGCTGGCCCAGCACGAACGGGAACTGATCGGTGAACGGACCCGCAAGGCACTGGCGGCCAAAAAGCAACAAGGCTTTCAGCTTGGATCACCGCAAAACCTGACTCCGCTGGCCCAACAAAAAGGTGTTGCTGCGATCAAGAAAAAAGCGGCTACCAATGAGAACAATCAGCGTGCTCTGTTAACGATTAAAGGTTATTTGAACCAGGACAAGACGCTCCAGCAGATTGCTGATGAACTGAACGCAGCAGGCTTTCGTACAGCGAAAGGCCATCTATTTCAACGGGTACAGGTACATCGTTTGATGAGTAAGTTTATCAAAAATTAGGAATAGGTTAGGAAAATATAACATAGGTATAATATAACAGTGGAGATCGACCAAAGCGGAAGCAACTAGACCCTTATACGATAAGGAATAATGAACTCTAACGCAAATCAGTAAGCTGTTTATTTTAGTGCAAGAGATACTGTAAAGTCTTAAAATCACAGTAATTGACTCACTAAGATTTTTTTAAAAGCTTTCGTTCATCTCGCTTTCTGTTATGACATGCTTTGCATCGGCAATGCCTACCTCCCTGGGATTCACCATGTGTCCGATCATTTGGAAAGTCCTCTAGTTGTTTCCAGTGCCGACAAGTCGAACATACTTTTCCTAAAACGCCATCTTTTGTGAGTAATGCCATTGATGCAGGTTACTGTGCTTCTTGTTTTAATGCCCAAACCTCATCGGCTAATTCAGTTAATGGCCGGCCTTCTTCAGTTATCCAATATAGCCCTCCTTGAATTGCACCAGGATGCTGGTTGGATGGTAGGTTAGAAAGATGTGATGCGTCAAAAAAGAAATAGAATATTCATTTCCGTCGTACTGCCACTTAACGGCATTGTTTTTACCTAATTTACCAGTAATTTCTGCGATGTATTTCGGATCAGTTCGATTAGCAGGTTGCAGATAAGAAGGAAGAAAACGACCTAGATAAATTTTTTCACTTGGTTGTAAACGTCCGCTTTCAACCAACAATTTAAGGGTAGTTGGCCGTTTGGTGCGACTGTTTGTTTGTTGCTTTGCTTCTTCCTTCTGCTGAATTTCAACAAGATACTGCTTCGCTTCCTGTAAAGGAATTATTTTGCTAGGCACAATGATAATTTGATCGCCTACCTTGTGCGGTTTTATACGCACGCAGGAGATGTCCATACCATGTTGATTCAGCCATAGAACCGTTGTAGTTAGCTCAGTAGAGAAGTCTTCGGAACAGAGAATTATTCTAGGTTTATCCGATAGTTCTTCAAAGTCTTCATTCCCCGTTACGAAATCAATAATTTGTTCTAAAGCCGTATCTGAACCGATCTCTTGACCGGTAACTGCTCGTTGGTAGGTGGTAAAATAAGGTAATAGCTTTTCGAGCGTCATTGACGATACCATCGCTGCATACCGCAGCGCTTGTAAATCGGCATAACTGGCGTGTTCGTCACGCTTCAATTCAATGATGACCAGATTTCCTTTTCGGTCCAGAGCCAAGATATCTAGTCGATCATCAGAATTTTTGAATCGGTTAAACTCTGTACTGAGGATCAATAGGTCTTCTCCTAATACATCAGGGGCTTGTCTGATCCATTCCTGAATATGACGACGTTCCCAGATGTTCAGGCTGACAAATCGGTCTGAATAAATTTTGGTAAATGTAGTAGGGTTTTGTTCCGGGACGACGAGAAGCATAACTTAAAAATTGAACCTTACGACTTGTAAATGTGTCGTTTTTTAGATCATGAATAGTTTTATAGTAAAAGGGAATAATTGGTTGTATTACACTGATTTTACTTGACAAATTTGAGACTCACTTTAAGCGGTTACTATTGACGCTATCTGTTGCATTTTTCCCGGTTGTTGACGTTTCTTGACGCGCCATTTCTTGACCAATTCACCTTGCAGGCGATGCGCTTGTTCCGGCGTATTGTAACCACAACTCCGATGTGGCCGTAGCTGATTGTAGTTCTCAATCGCTCGTTGAACCGCTTCTTCGGCAGCCGCGTAACTGATAAAGCCCCGATTGAGCAACATATCCTCTTTTATCGTCCGATTGACCCGCTCAGCTAACGCATTTTCGTACGGATCGCCCTGCTCAGTCATACTAATAGCAATCTTGTTTTTTCGTAACAGACCCGTGTAGGCATGACAGCAATACTGAACGCCCCGGTCCGAGTGGTGGATTAGCTGTTGGCTAACCTTATTTCGCTTTAGCGCCATCTTTAAGGCACTTAATGGCCCTTCCATTTCTAAAGTGGGGTGTAGCGCCCAACCCACAATCTTCCGCGAGTAGGCATCGGTGATCAGACTCAGATAAGCGAACCCACGAGGTAGGGGCAAGTAGGTGATATCACTCACCCACAACTCATTAGGAGCGTCTACTTTTTTCCCTTTCACCAGGTTGGGATACTTGCGAAAGGGATGATTCGACCAGGTAGTCTTCGTCCGTCGCGTTCTACGCCTTATCAATAAGCCATTATCTCTGAGTAACTTAGCAAACTTATCCCGACCTAGTTTGATCCCATGCTGCTGACGAAAGTCGGTCAACTGGTGGTGCAGGATTTCCGCTCCAACCGAAGGCAAGTCCAGGCGTAACCGCCGGACTTCGGCTAACACCATAGTATTTGTAAGATCCGCTTTCTGACATCGTTTCTGCTTCTCATACCAAGCCTGACGGCTTACCCCAAACAGCCCGCAGAGTGTTTCCATACTCACCAGTGGGTGATGCAGGCTGAGTTGATTTACTGTTTGGGGCCAGGCTTTTTTCGAATCGGAATTTTGAGCTCTTTTTCGGCAATGTTGATCATGATCTCCAGGGCTTCCCGTTTGAGTTGTTCGTGCTGGAGTAGTTTTTGAGTATCGGCTAGCTGCTTTTTAAGTAGGGCCACTTCATCGGTTTTACTTTTCATCCGTCGAGCGCGTTTAGGACTAGGATAGTAGCGTCGGAGTCGATAGCGCTGGTAGGCTCGATTCCAGATCCGGAGTGAATTTCGGGAAATATTCAGCTCGGCCAAAATCTGTTTTTCACTGACCAGCTCCAGTCGATAGAGCTCGACCACGTGCCAGCGGAAAGCGCTGACTTTGTACTTTTTCTTGAGGTCAATAAACCCACTTACCTTCATAACTGTACACGGTTAGTGTCAAGCTATTCCAGCGCAATACACATTGTTGTATAATCTATGTTATGTAAAGTAATACAAGTTGTAAGACAAAATTTGTCTTCTGTCTTACAACTGTAAGACAATTTACTTCTAATACTATTCATTCAGCTACCTTGAGGTGGTCCGATTTAGCGGCACACTGAATTTGTCAGATTTTTAAAATATTCCAGTTCAAATTGATCAGGGCTTTTGTAGCTCAGCGACGAATGCTTTCTCACCCGGTTATAATAGATCTCAATATAGTCGAAGAGTTCGGTTCGTCCATCCTCTACACTCAAAAACGCTCCGCCTTCCAACAACTCCGCTTTTAGACGGCTCCACAACGACTCCGCAAAGGCATTATCGTAAGGATCGTCGGCCCGACTCATGCTGGGCCTGATACGCCACAAATGCGCTAATTCCTTCAATTCTGTTGACACATACTGGCCACCTCGGTCAGAATGGATAATCAAACCTTCAGTAGGTTGACGCAGTTGCAAGGCACGACGTAACGGAAGTATAACTAGTTCATCCTCCATCGTTTCACCTACTTGCCAGCCTACTATTCTACGAGAAAAAAGGTCCATCCATGCCGCTAGGTAAGCCCATTGACCACCCATTAAAGGAAGATACGTAATGTCGCTAACCCAAACTAAATTAGGTGCTTGGGGCAACGGCTGATCTAACAATAAATTTGGCCAGTAGCCCCTACCATGCGTGCTGTCAGTCGTACGCGGCACAAATGATTTAGGCTGAATGGCTTGCAAACCACTCTTTTTCATCAGCATTCGAACCTGATAGCGTCCCAACGAGTGCCCTTTTTCTAGCAACTCAGCTTTAATACGTCGGCTGCCATACCGCCGTTTATGTATAGCGAAAGTCTGTTCGACTAACTGCTGGTACTCAGCTTTTTGAGAAGCTAGCTGATAGCTCTCACCTCGCAGGTATCGATAATAAGCCGTTCGACTTACTTCCAACACCAGGCATAAGGTCTCAACCGCAAATTCAGCCGCCAACTCTTGAACTAATTGGTAGCGTACTCTCAGGTCTGTCGACTGATAATGCTCAAGGCTTTTTTTAGATCTCGCGCTCAATTTCCAATTGACTGATCCGTTGTAGAAGCCGCTGATTTTCTATCAGCGCATCTGACGCTTGGCTCGAAAAATGGTGTTTTTCCTCCCCATTAGTCCGCTGTTTCCATTTGTAGATGAGTGCTTCACTGATACCCAGCGCCTGAGCTACGTAGGTGACACTTTGCCCGTTAGCAATCATTTTTAGTACGTCTGCTTTGAAGGTCGCGTCGTATTTACGCCGTTTAAGAGGTTTGTTTTTAGGCTGCATGGTCTTGCAAGTTAAGCAAGTTCACTGTGCCGATTTATTAGACCATCTCACCTGATTTCCTGTGCAAATCAACATTGACTTAGGTTCCGTTTTCAATGGCATATGACTGATGTGACAAAAGAGATTGACATACCAGCGTCTATCAAGTATTCGAAAAGATCTTTTGTTATTACTTAAGCCTATCAATCGCATCGGTCAGCAGATTCTTTACTGTCCTGGGTTGCCCTTTCCGGCCCGTTGCCGCTTTCTCAGCCGTTTCCGTGTTTGCCTTTGCTTTGCCGAAGCCTAGGGCCTGAGCCATGTAGGCAGTAGGGTTCTTGGCCACCCGCTTGCCGTGATGGAATTCGGTGTGCAGCCGGATAAAGGTGTTCATCAGGGTAACGTTCTCCAGGATCTGATTCTGCTGTTTTTTGGTGAACTTGTAGTCATGGATGAGGTTACGGGCAATGGCCATGACTTCGTGAGGCTGCATGGCCTGGGCGGTGCGCAGATCGGTTTCTACGTCGGTATTGATCAGGTCATTATCAGACACAACCTCAAAGCGGAGTTCGATGACGGCTTTTCCGCTTTTAAGGAAAGGCGTGTAATGAAAATGCAGGCCAATCTTCTGAGACAGTTCCGATTGAGCAACGGTTAAGGCCTTTCGTTTGAAATCGTAATAATCGTGTTCGGGGGGATAGTTGAGCGCGGTGCGTAGTTTCGCTACTTCATAGGTAAACTCTTTCTGTCCCCGTCCGTAGAACATCATGATAATCTCGTACATACGCTGGGTGTAGATCGACGACAGCGAAAGCATGAGTTAAGGCTATAGCTGGTGTAGCGTTTTCCCAATTCAATAAAGGCAGGTACCACGTCGGCAAACATGACCAGTTCCAGATACTGTTTGCTGTTCAGCCGCGTACTGTGTACGCGGGGAAATGGAGTTATATAATCAAAGTCGTGCTTACCTGGTTGCGAGAAGTTTTGATGGATAATGCGCTTGCTACTCAGGGTTTTAGCAGCCAGTGATATTTTGGTGTGCTGATTTTCAGTTAGTTCGGTATAGGGAATAAGTAACGTAATGTTCTGGCCTGGTCTCCATGCCTCTGCTATATGACGCAACTGATTGATCGCCATCACAACTATCCTTTTCTGTATTTCAGTAAATTCCTGCCTGCTCTCAGTGATGGCGTTAGGCTGGTAATTGTTAGAACGGAGTTTGAAAGTGATATGAAGTTGTTCTGGTTGATCATCCATATAGAATCAATGGGTCTTTGAAACGAAACATACCACCTAAAACCGACTAAATTGCAAGCGGTCGGTTTTCTTTTCGCATAGTCCACTCCAAAAGTCGGTTTTCTCTAAGACGAAACCGGGCTTAAATCAGAATAAAAGAAAATCTACTAACTAGATAATGAGTAAAAGTAACTATTATGTTATAGTATATATACTTAACGGTATGTGATTTAGTGTATTAATAGCCATTATCCCCGCAAAAAGTTGCGTTTACAAAGGCGTAAAGCAAAAAACCGACCTATTTAAAGAAAAGACGGTTAAAAGTTGGTATTACTCACTCCAAAAGTCGGTTTTCTCACTGTGTAATTTGACTTTCAACTAGTTGCTTATCTCTAATCAATACAAATCAATCAAAAGCAAAGTATTGATAACTTTTTCAGAACTTGATCACCTGTCCGCAACCTGCATTTAGAGTAAAAAAGATCAGAAAGTAAATCAAAAGAGCGGAGGAAAGTCGGAGTGGAAAGTTTAGCGTAGATATTTACTTTAAAGGTAAAAGAATATTTCCTATTATATTTCGTAATTACTTCACGTTGAATACGGTAGCCGTGTAGGCACCAATGTTGGCAATGGTTTCCTTGTTATTACTTAGCCGAATCTCGTAGAGTTTCTTGTAAATAAATGGTACATCGTATTGCTCGGTTATTCGCTCGGCCTGATCAGGACGTAGCCCAAATTCTGTTGTCAGCCGGATCTGTAAATCGGAGGGAGTGGGTGATATAGCGTGGGTTCTTGTAATGGCGATGGTCCACTTGAGAATGGCTACTTTACGTCCTTCCCGCTCAGGATACATTTTTACGTGTAGGTCTGTTTTTTCATTAATCTCCTCGATTGCCTGCAACAGCACCCGTCTACGGAACCCGTCCCAACTTGGATACTGTTCCTGATCGGTCTCAGGGTCGTAAAGCGCCAGACGAGTCTTTAACTCACGCACCGTAATCTTCATGAGTTTCATATGCTTCCACTGAGAAAGCATCTCGTAAATACGCTTGGTATACTTTCCTGACAGGGTTAACGCTTCTGTATGCCCAAAAGTGGTAAAACGGGTTTTAAGGTTAAACAGATATGGTCTTAATGAGGGATCAATGCGGATCGAGAGTGTGCCTTCCTTCGTGTTATAAAGCACAGACGAAAAAGGAGCAACTTGCAAATAACCATCTTTGAGCTTAATGGTAAGAATTTTCTGCATCATGGTTTTGGTGGCCTCCCTAAGACTGGTATACATATTAGTATTTCCCTTCAGGCCCATAATATCCCGCACCCGCAGTGTGTACTGCTTGTCTGGGGCATCATCCGCGCCCAACTGGGACTGCACCATGTAAAAAATATTTTTTTGAACTTCACTCATTTCATACTGTGCACTAGTAAGATCATTGCCCTGGAATAGAACCTGACTACCTTCAAAGTAGGTTAGAAGCGATAGCTGGTTTTCGGGAGCCTTTTTATTCATAATTATCCACATTTGGTGTTTAAAGCTACCAAGTTACAGTATTCAGAAAAAAGTGTTGTACGTACTTCGCTAATAATTTGCACGTACTTCTACAGAGTTCACTAATAATCTGTACGTGTTTGGATCACGTTGTTACTAACAATCTGTACGTAGCTCACTAACAATCTGTACGTAGCTCACTAACAATCTGTACGTATAAGAACCATTAAGACCTTTGATTTTCAATACATTATAAAGACCATAAAATAGTAAAGAAAAAAAATAGATGTTTCCCAAAATATTTTGATATACCCAGTTTATAGGATAAAAGGAAGAGCTGACGCCCCAGAAACGCGATTTGTAGCTAGAGTAATGGGACGAAAAAGCATCAAACGCTTATGAACTCCTACCGTCACTAACAATCTGTACGTGTTTACCCAATTACACTTTGCTCTACTCACTTACTTAGCCGGATAAAAATTACACCGGCAAAGACACTTACTAGGGCTATATTGAACCCAAGAATATAGACCGAGAGTACATTTGCTGATTACAACAGGATGGAACTGGCATGGCTGGTGGAGTTGATGTAATTCGTATGATAGCTCTGCGAACATTCTTCTACGACTCGGCTAACTCATAAAAGGGCATTAATGGTTTCAATTCGAGTAGTACTGAAACCTAAGCCTCCCAAATGATTCTAAGTGGGTCTTATTGCTGTTAAACACGGTTTCAGTAGAAGGAGGACTATCGATCGCTTTAATGTGACTCGCGTCTATACTCCTCCGACATATACTCTGGCGTACATCACATTATCCTAAGTCAGCAGTGACGAAGATACCGTGCGCGCTTACATCAATGGCTATCGGTACCGACTGCCTTCGGGAGCCGATCAGACCGTAAATTTTGACGGCAACACGGTAACCAGCGTAACGTTCTCGGTATGGGCTTTTCAGGGATATGGCTATGCAACGCCCGTTTTAACGTGTTGGTAAACGCAAATCAAAACGATGGATCTTATTCAAACGGTGGGTCTACGGACCAGGCCCCAGCAAACTAGAACCTGCGTCATTTACAACGGTGGGACAGGTGAAATCGACCACGTCCATACCGTCGTTACGATGGAAGGAACCCCTGTGCGCGATCAGCGCGAAATTGAAGCCGAAGCGATGACGCTAGCCCGCCAGCAGGGGGTTAAGTTAACGAAGCCTAAAACCCTTTCTGTGAATGAACTGCCCCGGTTCCGTCCCGAACGGCGGCTGAAGATTGACTTAGCCGAGCTCAAACTTATTGACGTTAATTAGCAGTGGTTATTCATCTGCCTTTTAGAGTTGAACCCGTTATTGACTAGCAAACCGGCATAGACTTACTTTTGCGGGTCTATTTCGCGTTGTGGGAAAGTTGATAGACGTAAACCAAACTGTGCTGTAACTTGGTCTAAAGATTCGTTACAACACAGTCTCATGACAGCCCTACCCCGTCCCATTCAGGAGCGATTTTATCAGACCATTACCGGTGATCGTTCCGTCGAGGATTTCGAGCAGTGGGTGTATGCTGACTCCGAGCTTGAAATGCTGTTAAAGCCTGACGATTACGTGGACTTGATTTCGCTTAACTACAAAACGAGGGAGGCTACGTACGAACTCAGTTGCCTGTTGAAAAAGCATATCGACTTAGGCACGTTAGAAACCGACAAGATGCTTGGCCGGTTACGCGAAGCCCAGCAGAAAACAGAACGGTTCCCCTGCCTTTTTTCGGGGCTGTACAATCTGTATGATAAGGGAGGATACATCTTCATAGCCGAAGTCGTGCACTGTTACTACCTTTTAGAGGCATTTCCAGAATCCTACAACGCCATCACTAACGAGTGGAAGGACTTAACGCAGCTGCAAAGAACAACAGTAGTAGAAAGTTTTTCTCCGAATCTCGAGACCGAACTTGAGTGGGTAATTGCCCGGCTTGAGAAAGGAAAAATCCAGCTAAGCGGTGAACGGGACGCGTGGGGTCAATACGGCTATATCGATTTGCGAGACCCGTCAGAATGCTGATTTAGGCCATGGATACGGAGTGTATAGATCAATCAGAACAAGTCATGCCCTTCCAGTTCCCTGTTTCTGATCGCAACAGCTTCGGTTAGATCTTAACGAATTGTACGATGACGGGAACCTGATCCGGTGTCGTAAAATAATAATCAATAGCTCCTCCTGTACCACACCGCAAACGCAGATATTCGCCATTGGTAGAACCTGGCTCAGGAAAGCCCAAGTCAATCCGGTAGCCGATGCAATTCACTGGCTGCTTACCAGCCAGCGTGGCGTCAATTTCCTGGCTAACCAGGACCCGCTCCAGGCTACGGTTGCCGTCCGGCGCATACGCGCCATTAGGGGACGCTTCCAGGTCAACCCTGACGGAGTCCTGGCTTACAGGGCTTAGTGTCAAGGTCATTGTTTTCCCCTGAATTGGATAATAGGCCGTTTCACCCGCTCTGGAGACATACCGGTCCGCCTTGTAGACGCCGGCAACCTGACTTGCTGGATGGGGAAAGTCAATGGCCTGCTGATGACAATTCAGTAAACCCGTGGCTACAGCAAGCAGAAAGTAACTCCGTAAGGCTATCTTGTTCATTAGGGAAGGTTGATTTATCACGAAACGAATACGGTTTACATTTAATATAGGCTCTTAAAAAAAGGTGAACGAGTTGTTAGTTGGCCGTAGTGAGTATGAGTAACCAAAAGCTGCCTTAGTCTAAAACCACATCTATAAACATCCGCTCGCTATGAAACAGGTCATCAATTGGGGTTACTTACCGCTGGGCTTAGCCTTTCTAAGTCTGAACACGT
Organism: Spirosoma oryzicola; assembly: GCF_021233055.1. Classification (NCBI taxonomy): domain Bacteria; kingdom Pseudomonadati; phylum Bacteroidota; class Cytophagia; order Cytophagales; family Cytophagaceae; genus Spirosoma; species Spirosoma oryzicola. The sequence continues at coordinate 20,685 of NZ_CP089547.1, forward strand.
TTGCCCAGTCTGGATACCCCCCACCCTGCGAGGAAGCCAAACTGGTTAAGCTGGATACCGACCCCAACAGGCGTCAAATCCTGTTTAACTTCATTGGGGAGTGTGAACGCAACCAGTGGAAGAATGACAAAGGCATTGTTCTGTTGCGGGAATATCAGAATGAACAGGGTAGAACCTGCTGGCTGCTGTTGCCCGGCATTGACGATAGCTATAGGGATAATCCGCCCAGTCGGTTTGCATCCTTCAACGGTGATATCATCCTAGTTTTTGAGGCTGATTCACGGGGAAACCTCAAGCCAGCGGAAGGCGATAAAGACCTTCTGAACCAATGCCTGGAGCAAATTATCGGGGATCGGGTGTATACCCGTCCAACGATCAAGACGCGCTGGACGGATAACGTTATGCCCTTTACCAACCGTAAAATGAAAAGAGGAGCCTCGCGCATTTCGGGGGGCAATGGCGGGAGTGTACTTGTTATTTTTAATGCTGATGGTAGCTATCAGAAAGTACTGCCTATCTAGTGACTTTATTTTCGGATGCGTGTAGTTTTCTTAACCTGATGATCGATTCGTCGCTTAATCCGCTTGTCAAGGCTTTATGGTGGTTAATTCAGCTGCTTGGCCTAAGCTTGGTTTTACTCGTTGTTGGCTTAATTTGTCTGGACTCGCTGAGCGAGCCAGTGGATTCAGGTAAGCCACCGGTTCTGAGCTACGCAGATGAGCCAGTTAAGCCGATTGCCAGTCTGTCCCCAGGCGCAAAAAAGGGTAAGCTACTCTTCACGAACCATTGTCAACAATGCCATGAACTATCAACGGTGAAGGCTGTCGGTCCGGGCTTGCTGGGCGTTTCGGGACGAGTGCCTGATCAGGTATGGCTCCGGAAATGGATTCTTAATCCATCGGCTTTGCTTGATTCAGGAGATGCGTATGCTAAACAAATGGTAAAGAGCTATTCTCCGGTGGTAATGCCTGGCTTTCCGGCTCTTGGGGAAGATGATGTCAAATCCCTTGTTGACTACATTGATAGCTACGAAAGCGGGAGCACTAGTTTTGTACAGTGATCCTAACAAGAAAGACAGCTTAAGCGTATGTTCTATAATAGTATAGATTATATGTTTTCTAAAAATTTAGACTCAGCTTTGTTAATTTGTTCGCCAGAAAGAGGGGTTCATCAGTAGTAAAAAAGTGATGATAAGGGATGTTGTTTTAACGGGCTTTGGCCTCTGCCAGGTAGCCAACGAAGCCGCAGAACCAAGCCAGGATAGCCTTACTGACCATTTTCTTCGGAGTGATACGATTTCCTTTCTGGCTGAAACCGACACCATTCCACTCAAAAGAGGCTCGCGCTTCGGTATAGCCTATTCCCTAGAAGGAATCGAAGAGGATAATGCAGAGGTGTTTGTTGCCCGCATACGCCATCCATTACTGACCAATCCTACCACAGGGGAGTCATCTGCCGAAGTGACAGAAACCAAGGCTGGCTGTATTGGTGAATCAAACTTTGATTATTTCCACTTTGAGTATAGTTGGGAGCTAAAGCCGGGCAAATGGCTTTTTCAGGTAATTCAATCCGGCAGGGTACTGCTCGAAAAGGAGTTCAATCTATATAGCTAAAGAGGCTGGCAAGTCATAAACTGTGCCTTATCCCTTATCCAATCAGGTTATCAGTTACGTTGCGCAGTTTGACCGCCTGGTCGCGGTTTGGGTGAGCTGATCATTTCGCTGAACGCGGCATCAAGGCTTAACACCTACATCATCAAGTACTTGTCCTCGCTTTTCATTTTGTATTGCTTAAAATAGCCCAAATACTCCGGCGAGGTTTTAAGCTCGCCGGGATAACAAAGCTGTAGTACCACCTATGTGATTTTGAGAGCGATATCCACTAGTTTTGCTAGTGGAATGAACCGGTAATAAGGCGTATCAGACATCCGGCTTCCAGCGGCCTTTTCCGGGAGTGATCCTGTACCTGTAAACCAATCGGTTGCTGTATAACCCTTGTTTTCTTCTAAAAGAAAGAATCGACCTATGGCTCTATCGTTGCCCGTGCGACAATCGAGATGGGGTGAAGAGGATTGGGGAAGGGATACGAAATAGTACAACCCGTTCCTGGACTAGTGAGTGGTGGACACGCATCAATTCGATACGACCAATACGTTGAATCACGGTCCAGAAGCAGGTCATAGGCACTAACGCCCTTCCAGTCCAGGGTTATACTAAAGTGGCCCTGCGCATCCGTCCGCGTGTAATAGTCTCTTACGGTAGAACGGCTCGTGTAGCCATGGTTTTTATACCCTGTGAACTGCAAAGGGGCTCCCGGTAACGCTCGTCCGGTTGAATCCTGAAGGATGCCGTTTACGTCCAGGCTTCGTTTTGGATCACAGCAACTCAGTAGAAAGCCTACGGCAAAAAGAACAGAATAAAGCCAGAAAGTCTGGTGGCTATGTCTGATTCGTAGTGAAGTGTCTGGAGACATCGATGTTTGGATTGGACGGCTAATTTTATCGGGCTGGTAAATCTAAATCGCGCTCTTATCATCAGGTAATTTTGCCGAAGCGGACCGGGCGAATCATTTGTGGCCTGCCGTTGCGGTCGTTTGCGTCAGCCGTATAAAAAGCCTTCGTAGAAATAGATCCTGTTTCGAGACAACGTTATAAAGCCATACCAGTTAAACTGTTAAACCTTCGTTTGGTAAGGATTAGGAAATTTTCTCCAGGACGAGCATCCTGTCGATAGAGACCTGCCTCTCTGACTTTCTCTTTATATGCACCAGCACTCGATTATGAATCTTGTGAATGATGTAGTTACTCCACAGTTGCCAGTAAAAAGCCGGTTTGATGGTATGGCAGTACCAGGTCGTGCCCTCTAACAGCGTTTTCCCGTTTGGTAAGCGGGTTAGCTTGAATTGCCCTTGTCTGGAGACAAAGTAGTCGTGCAGGTGGGGAGCATCTACGTCCCAAAAACTCAGCTCTTTCATCGGTTGTGGCTGCTGGACTACCGCGAACCTGAGCAAGCGCGGTTGATCCCAGACGGTGATTGGCTCCACAAAACGTCCAGTTGTAAAATTACAGTATCGTACTGCTCCGACACCGGTTCCTTTAATGCTGGCATTGATGGGGTAAGCAATGCCCGTTTTAAAGATAAAATTATCGGGTTGGTCTAGCTGGGGAAAGGCAACCACATGGTTCCAAACCGTTTGGGCAGGTGCGTCAATCTGAATGGCGCTGACCACGGAGACCAAAGTGGGTTGACTGCTTCTTTCCGTGAACGCTACTGCTGGAATAAGGCCAACCAGTAAAAGGAAGGTTGTTGAGGCATGATTTGAGTTCTTGTTGATAAGTGCATACCCAATCAGGCTTCCGATCCAGTTAGGAAGAGCCCAAACGGGGCGGCCATGGCCACACAGATGATGCCTTCCATGGCGAATACTAAAAGTGCGGCTAAGAAAACCGCCAATGTCAAATAACCAATCTGCCAGGCATCTCGTCTGGTTATCTGCCGATTCAGCCCGTACAAAATCGTTGAGCCAGCCCCCATAAAAAGGGGCGTTAAAATGAATAAAGCGATGCCATACTGCCCTATGCCATAGATACCCCAACCGGTTAACAGACCGGCAATTAGAACCGTTATACTGATTGCTGTCCACCTCCGTTTACCAGGATCAGTTGGTAACAGTCGTTCTATTTGCACTTTCATGCTTCTTTATTCACTATCGAAGGGTGATTCTGCCAATCTAAATCTAGCGAATAGAGCGTTTCCATCATACGTTCAATTTTCACTAGCTGTACTGTTGAGTAGTAACCAAAGGCTGCTTTTTACCGCATTCGGCTTCATCCGTCAGCCATCCATCGCCTGCGCATGGCAAAAAAAGCCTGCCCTCAATGGAGAGCAGGCTTTCCGCCGCTCGGGCGGCCCCGTTCTATCCACACCAATTGATTCATCCGAAAATGAACCGATGATACGGCAAGATAGAACAAGAACCCATTCCTTACACAGGCCTCAGCGACAGGTGCCTGCTTTTGGTACATACTGGTCAAAATAGGCAACGAATTGGTCAGTTCTCTATCAGTCGAAACTTGGTAAAACCAGCGTTTAAAGCGAGATCACTAGTTTCTTACTTGTATACTCGTTACTTCAAAGGGTAACGGGGAGATGTTCATTGTTTCTAGCTGATCTGAAGTGAGAAAATAACCACTAACAGTCACCTGTAAGCTATCCTGCTGATAGGCTGTTGCTAAATTACAGCTTCCCCAAGGTGTTCGATTTGCCTCATCAACGCCAAGACTATAAGTAGGAACTATCAGAAAGCCAGTTTGGCCATTGCTTTGACTTCTTTGAATAATCATGGCAGGTCGATGCTGAATAAACTCCTGACGTCTAAGCGTGCCATAGGGGGACTGGCAAGGGGATGTTTCCAGTACTGTATCCTCCTTATGGCATCCTATGAGGGCGAGCATCAGAAAGGGCAGTATATGCTTAAGGCTCATGGTATTTTGTTTTAATCAAGACCCAGAAGCTCATCAATAGGTTGGAATCGAATAGTCTCTAATGATTACCCGAATTTAAAACGCAAATCTCTTTACGTCTCATGGGGTAGCCTTTTGTGAGAATTGATAAAAATGGTTATTTCGCAATCGGTTACACTTACCATCATAATAATTGTACTTTCCCAAGTCGAGTTGTATAATAATTCTTATGTTATGTGAAAATTCTCAGATCACACGCCCTGCACGAGCTCTGAAAATAGATGCAATTGTATATTGGAAAGGGGAAGAAGAAAGCCCTATATTATGTTAGCGGAATATCCGTAGATTGGTCTCATCAACTGCCAGTAAAGCACCTTTGAAGAAGGCTTCGGAATAATCACGATAGTTTATATACAACAGAGAAATGGCCTTCATTGTAGACCAGACTGCCGAACTGCTCTTTTTACAGAAAGCGTTAAGCTTTATCAAATTTCAAAGTGAAGACTATGAAGCTCGCTACTTGGCGGTATCACCTTACTCTGGTGATTTACTCAGACGGGTTACGACTGAGTTGAGTGACTATTACAAGGGTGTTCATCCTGACTACCAGCTCCAATTGGGCCGTATCGAGGCAGTCCCTCACTATCTGGCAGGTCTAAGAAGCCACCTGTCTCATATTGACAATTGGAGTACCTTAACGGAAGATGTACAAAAGGCGGTTATCTTGGATTTAGCAGCCCCTTTTACCATCGATTAGCAGACAGTTGATCAATTGCTGGGCAAGGTTTAGTTAACCTATAGCAGGTGGCTGTTGCAAAAGTAGATCAGGATATACTAAAACTGATCAGGTAGTGGTAGAGCGATCACCATACCACTTTGTTCAACGGGCGTAAAGCGTAGGTGCTTCTTCAGATTGTAGGCTATGGCCGCCACATCCATCACTTTAGCTGCGGCTTCTCGACTTCTCGTATTGATTTGGCCTAGGCCATAGTAGTTGATCAGACTGCCCAAGACAGGTTCGACTGTCGCGGATCGTATCCGCATCATGCGCTTGCCGAACCGACTCGATAACCGCTCCACCATTCGTTCGTATTGAGCTTTGTAGTAGGTATGAGGCAAGCGCTTTTCCTCGGCTTTTTTACCCTTACACGGCTCACTGAGAGGACAACTCTTACAATCGGATGCCTTAGCCAGATAACGTTTCTTGGGATTACCTTGCTTATCGATTAGTAGTCGATCAAAGGCCAATCGTTTACCCTGGCTACAGCTATAACTGTCACTAAGGGCATCGTAGGTAAAGTCTGACCGCTCGACCTTGTACGTACCATCAGGGGCAATAAACCCGTTCAATCCACTGATTTCCAACTGTTCATAATTCTCTCCGGAGCAATACCCTGCATCCGCCACTACCTTACTCACGGATACACCAAATCCGTTCAACCGGTCTGGAGTGGTATCGATAATCGCTAACAGATACCGGCTATCACGCCAGTCTGGATATGAGTAATTAGGAGATGGGCCGCCTCTACGCTCCCATTAGCCATATACGCTAACTGGCGAGGCTTCCCTGACTTAAAGCCAATGCGGGCGTCGGGATCAGTAGGACTATAATGGGTGAGATTGCTCAGGAGTTGACCGGATTTGTTAGGCGCGGCTTTGTGAATCTTGTTATGAAAGCGGTGGATATGTTTTAAGCGCTCCGCCGAAGTCGTTAGCCGAGGTGGGCTTGGTTTACCTAACGTAGAATTACCCTTAGACGACCCGATGGCAGGTTTTGGCTTGAGCCGACTCATGGATGCATTGGCTTTGATATAGGCCGAGTCAATCACCTGGGTATGGCCACTGACAAGTCCCTTTTGAATACATAGGCCGGCAATGTGAGTAAAGCACGTTTCAAAGACAGAGATTGGAATGCGTTGACGGGTGCGGCAGAGAGTGGTATGCCAGGGCAAAGATTGTTCTAGTGCATAGCCTAAAAACGCGCGGATGCCCAAGTGCAGGTTAGCCAGTTCCAGCAGCTTACGATCCGAAGTGATGTTTTCAAAAAGAGCCACCAAAAGGAGTTTGACAAACACCACTGGATCAAGGGATGGGCGCCCCATAGCGCTGTAGAAGGGCTCAAACAGCAGTCTGACAAAACTAAAGTCGACAGCCAGAAGCAGTTGCTGGTAGAAGTTGTGGGGTGGCACAAGTTTGACCAGCGACATATTCGATGGATGATAGCCTAGCATACGCTAACAACCTATCTATCCCTCAATGAGTTACTTTTGCAACAGCCACTGGCCTTATGTTAAGTACTACAGAATGGAAGACAAAAACAAGCGCTGTCTGACAGCGGTCAGACAAAAGGTGAGTTTAGTTAATAGCCGTTTTTTAAGCGATTCCCAGAAGCAGTATGTACAAAATGGCTAATCATATAAGACCACCTTACATGAAGTTTGCTTCGTCTCGTGTGGGAGCGTTTAAATGAGATACTCATATAGCTAAATCAATTTGCCCGCTTCCTCTACAACTGCTTTAATAAAGGCCGAGCAGACTGCCTTAGGAAGTTGATCGGTTGTGATCAGATTATGATCTACATGCTTAATTTGTCGTATTAAATGAACCGGATCAGCCGTGTTGAACACTTTTCTAAATTCCAACAATCGCTTAGAGAGCAGACCTGCCACTTCACTTTCTGAATAAAATATACCGATTGGGCAACTCAATTGCTGATAATAGACGGTAGGATTCAAGCTTAAATAGTGCTGCTCCCAACGAGATAGCACCTCATGCATCTGGCTATTTACTGCCGATTCGATATCTGTCTTTGTGATCTTAGCTCGTTGATCAACAGGCAGTCTATCGATCTCAAATCGAACGATGTACTCAGCAGCTACCCTTCTTTTTTCCAGTGGAGTAGAAGCAGGGCGACCTAAATAAAGCCGCATGTTAGTTAGATAGGAATTAATGGTATCGTCGGCTATACCTGTTTCTCGTAGCCGCTGCTCGGTGATTAGTAAAATGTCTTGGTAGCCAGGCAAGACCGGCCCATTGAGGGCGAGTAAACATCTGATTTTCGGAATTCTTGACGCGGCAATAGCGGCAATGGTTGCTCCTTCACTGTGCCCGATAACTCCAATTCGTCGTGCGTCAACCCCTTTATGGCCCTCTAAATACCTAAAAGCCGCCTGCGCATCGGAAGCCAATTCGGTAGTAGTAAACTCTTCAATTGGCTTACCTGGTGAGCGCCTTTAGACCGATTATCATAGCGTAACACAGCAAATCCCTTTTTGACCAGTTCGGTCGTCATTACTTGAAAGGGCTTAAGTCCCTCTACTTCCCCATCTCGATTGCTAGAGCCACTACCCAAGACAATAAGTAGCGCCGGATGAAGACCCGTTCCTGCAGACATCATGAGTGTGCCCGCTAATAGCTGATTACCGTTGGTAAACCTGACGCTTTGTTGAGTTTGGGCCCAACAAGGCCACGCTAACCATAACAGGAAAAGGATCATTCCAAACCGCATGTGTCATCAAATTCATGTTTATTGTGGGAAAATAGAACAAATCTATCAATCTCCCTAAACGCCCGAATTACAGACGCTACCTCGTCTCAGGTGGGAGCGATTTGTGAGCTAACTAGTGTTTTATTTCTCCTCGTCTGTATCGTCCTAAATCCCTCTATTAGTACGCAAATAGGCACTTTTCGGAAAGAAAGAACGACATCAGGATAGCTCACTCTATTCCCTCCAGCTTAACAAGCTCTACTCTTTAGCCCTAAAATCAACCAGGTAAGGCTTCAGTCGATCGCCATGCTCATTCCGGAAACTTGGACCGATCAACAACTGATAACGCTGATTGGGCGTCACCTCAAGTTCGAAGGAGAAAGACATCCTGTCGTCCGAAAAGCCCAGTATCTTTTTTACTTTAGGCATGCTGGCCATCTTTAAATCCCCTTTACCAAAACCGTAGTAGCGGGTGTCCATCTGCTGGGAAAAGTGGAGGATAATCACCGGCCTACTCATACTAACTACTTGCGAGCCATTCTCAAAGGGGGCCATGCCAATTACGCTGGGTCGGTAGTCGTTGAAATTCCAGACCGACGGCTGACTATTTTCGGCAAGGGTTCCTGTTAACAGATCCACCTCGATATAACTATCGCTGAAAACCCTCTGTGTCGCCTTCACATAGTCCGAGGCCTTCGCTTGGTAGGGGTTGCGCACGAATGTTTGGGGGTTGCGCGCAAATAAAGGAAAGGCCGTACTTTGAACCTGAATCATGATCCGATGGCCTTTTTTAAAGGTATGTAACACATCCTGCAACGGAAAGCGAACGGCTGTTTTCTGACCAGGACGAAGTGGCTGGGGGGTTTCAAAGCTATTGCGAAACCGGGCGGGCATTATTTCCGAACGAACCATCTGCCAGTAATTGCTCAGAGTGACGTTTTTGTTAGGCATATAGGCATGATTCGGTTCATCCAGGGGATAAACGTCGATCAGCTTGACAAAAAAATCAGCATCCGTACCCGTACTGGCGATGTTGAGAGACGCCTTAATCTCACCTCCCAGGGTTACATCGTCCGCTAAAACTCCAGTTTGAAATAGCAGTACATCGGGTCGACGGCCGGCAAAACGCTGATCTTCGCTCATGTAGCTGTAGGGCGTAAAGTTCATCGTCGACGTTAAATCCTCGGTGTGGGGAACGGGTTTGAGGGGATCGCTGAGGTAAGACAGAGAATGAATCTTTTGGGGTGGTTGCCTATCCAACCTACCCGATGCATTTAGGTAAAGCCTTTGCTTGTGAATACTGGCCGCAGGCCATTGATCAAACCGACTCCATTTTTTTAGCCCCGTATCGAACATATACGCTTCGGGTAAACCCGTAGTCGTACCTATGCCTTTTAAAAAATGGCGAAAGAATTTGGCTTCAATCTCATTCATATAGAAGCTGGCCAGGCTATCGCCAAAATAAAGGTTACTGTGCAAGGTATGGCCCGTCTCATGGGCCCATCCCCCGTGCCCAAACGGCCCCATGACTAGCGTATTGTAGGTACCGGGGCTCTTCTTCTCAATCGTCTTGTAGAGATTTAGTGGTCCCGATAGGTCTTCGGCATCAAACCAACCTCCTACGGTCATGACGGCTGTTTTTAGATCGGGCTGATAGTGCTGTAGTATGGCTCTCTTCTTCCAGAAGTCGTCATAATTGGGATGATTCACCGTTTGCTGCCACAAGACGTTCTCTTTGTAGTAGGTGTCAGCAAACGTCAGCGGACCTTGATCGAGGTAGAGTTGGTAGCCATCCCGGACCACTTTAACCGTATTGACCGGCTGACTATCGTACCAAGCCAAGGTAGTGGTGTCTTTCTTTGGGACGCCAAACCAGGGAAAAAGTAAAAAATAACTTTGCAAGAAGGTCCCGTTATGGTGAAAGTCATCGAAAAAGAAGTCCGAAATAGGGGCCTGCGGGCTGGATGCTTTCAGAGCAGGATGGTTGCTGAGCAAACCCGCTGCTGTATAAAAGCCGGGGTAGGACATGCCCCATTGGCCTACATGGCCATTGTTGTTGGGTACATTCCTGACTAACCAATCAATGGTGTCGAATGTATCGGAGCTTTCGTCTACGTCAGCACTGCTCTTGTGAACGGTTATGGGCGTCAGGTTGGTGAACTGCCCTTCACTCTTGTAGCGACCCCGAACGTCCTGATAAACAAAAATATAACCCTCCTGCATCATGGTCGTCGATGGGCCTAATCGTTGGGGATAATTATGCCTTCCGTATGGAGCAATGCTGTAGCAGGTCCGCTGTAATAGGATTGGATAGGGCCGGGCTAGCGTTGCTTGTTTTGGGGTGTAAATAGCGGTAAATAGCTTCACGCCATCCCGCATGGTAATGTAGGTTTCGGCTTTGATGTAGTTTTCCTTAACGTCATAGGTTGGCTGCGCGCTTAGATGGTGCCGGCCAAGGAGGAGCCCAACCATGAGCAATTGAGTAACCGTGAGCTTCATAACTGATTCATCTGGAGTCTATCGGGTTAGCAACTAGGAGTGATCTATGATTAGTTGCTCTAACCAAAGAGTAGGTAATAGCGAGCTGCGCTGCATCCGTAGCGAATATTTGCAGGCTCTAAGGTGCTTCTAAGCCAAGAATTATAGCTTTATGGTCATATAACTGTGTCTCTTGTCCGTATTTTAAAACGCCCATTTAAGGAGCAGTTGCATGATCAATTCATTGTCTCTGTCGGGAGCTCATTTATAAACGTTTCCTCGTATCAAGGAGGAGCGTTATTTAAGAATTTCTTTTTGCAATCACTTCGTACTATTTCTGTATCTGTCCTACTTTACTAGTAATACCCAGTGCTGATGCAATATAGCCTGACTCACCGTATGTTTAAAAAAGTAGCACTCACACTGATCTTCCTTGTTGTTGCACCGGCTGTTCATTCTCAGCAGTTTAACTTTCAACCTTGCTATGCCTTTTGGAAACTGACCGATCGGTTAAGAGAGGGCATAAAGTTGACACCGGAAGACTGGCAACAATTGAAAGAAACCGACGGATATAAGCGCGTAAATAACACTGCCTGGAATCAATTTATCCAACAAGTTACGTTAGTCTACTCCCCTGGAAACCAGGAGCGCATTCAGCAACAGATCAAAACGGATCGTTCGCTACATCGGATCATCTGCTACGAAAAGGAAGAGCTCAACTTAAAGAACTACATTGCCAGGATTGACCAACTGCATTTGATGGATAGTGCGATGGCCTATACCAAACGAATGCTACCCTAAAAATGGAAGAACTGCTTCCCGACTCCCAGGGTCGATTTTATCTTATACAATTACGATGGCAGTGCCCGTGAATACGGTATCACAATGGACCTATTAATGGCATACGATATGGAGACCTATCGACCTGGTGCGTTTCTGGGTCATGAACTGTTCCATTACGCTCTATTCTACTGTCGCATAAAACTTCGCCATTTCAAATCGGTACCCCAAGACCAGTAGGCGGCCTTCGTGGCGATTAATGGCATTAGTGAAGAGGGAATTGCCGATTTGATTGACAAACCGTTTGTCCTATTTGATAAGCAATCACCTTATCGAGAGAAAGAGGCATTTTTGACTCTTTACGAAACGCAGTCTAGTTCATGTATTGCGAAACTTAATCAAGCCTTTGAGCAATTAGCGGATCGGGCGGGTGAGCCTTACACAAGTTTTTCATATTGGAACTCAATCGTTCTGGCTACGGGTCATGTGCCTGGGATGTTTATGGGTAGACTGATTCAGCAACAGGGCTTAACCAATGAACTGATTCATCATATCGAGAACCCATTTGCGTTCTTTTATTTATATAATAAGGCTGCCCGGAAAGACCTAACGGGTGTACCAGCGTTTTCCTCCAAGGCGCTGCGTTTTCTTAAATCAATGGATAAAAGGCATTACTAGAGCGAGGAGTAAAATGGGGTTAAGGGTGGAACTCGACTTGCTTGGTTAGAAGAGCCGACCAGTTTATTCTATGGGGTCATTGTCATGTTCATTACCCAGTTTATAGAGATCATCTAGTTTCACTTAAGAGGGATTTTTGAGATTCCATTAAACTCACTCTTTTAAGATTACTTGACTATATCTTTTTCATCCTGCTGCGCTTCTAGCTGGGTAAGCTGGGTTAACGCTTGCTCATATAGATCACTCATCGACTCAACCGCCCGCTGCTGGCGATCTAAATGAAAAGAATAGCTCTCCACTTAGGCTGACTGTACATCAGGGGCGGTTTGTAAGCCCACCGACCGCTGATAATTCAGGTCAAGCTAATGCTGCATCAGCTTGACCTAATCCAAATGAAGTTCAATCCCTAGACATGATCCCGAAGCCAGTGTAGTTCCATTGCTGCTGAGTTTGTTTAGTAAGCGGATGCTTGATGATTAAACTCATTTCCTAAGGCTTCGCTCTGGCAAGCAGGCTGAGCCTACTGATCAGGGACAACTTCGCTTAGTAACTTACGAAGCTGTGGCAAATTAAGCGGCTTGATCAGATATGCCGCAAAACCAGCCTGCTCGGTTCGTGCCTGGAATGACAGGGGACTATAGCCCGTTAGGGCCACGATTGGCAGGGACTGACCCCAGGACTGCTCCCGCAAGCGCCGACTCACCTCAAAGCCATCCAGATGGGGCAAGCCCAGATCCAACAGGATGACATCTGGCCGCCACTGCTCAGCCATCACAAGCCCATCCGTTCCGCTGTAACTGACACGGGCTTCATACCCGCTTAACGCCACCAACCGGGCTGTCATATCAGCCAATGTCTGATTATCCTCGATCACCAGTACCCGTCCCTTGCCGGTAGCCGTATTGAATACCGGCAAGTGGGGCAATTCTAACGCGGCCGATTCCGGTTTTAGCGGCAAGCGAACCAGGAATTCACTGCCTTCTCCGACGCCTGGGCTGTGCACTTCAATGCTACCTTCATGCAACACAACCAGTTGTTTCACCACGGCTAAACCTAAGCCCAGTCCACCCCTGGGCCGGTCCAGGGTGGTTTCGCCCTGCACAAAAATGTCAAAGATGGTTGCCTGACGGTCAAGGGCAATGCCAATACCGTCATCCTTAACTCGTAATAGGGCCTGCTTTTGCTGAGCCTCGTCCTTTTCCAATTGAAGACTGACCCAGACATGCCCCTCTTGATTAGTATACCTGAGCCCATTGGTCAGTAGATTCATCACCACCTGCACCAGCCGCGTCTCATCACCCAGCATCGGCAGCGCGTAAGGGGGTAAGGATACGCTTAACTGCCGACGCTGCTGGCTATAAAATGGCTTAACTGTCTCGACCGTTTGCCGCATAAGGGTCACCAGATCGAGAGGCTTACTGTGGAGCTGGATCAGCCCATAGCGGATGCGGCCTACATCCAACAGATCATCGACCATGCGGCTCATGTGGCCCACCTGCTGGCTCATCTGCCCGACGGCCTGCGGATAGGACAGGTTCTCATCGGTGCCTCTGGTTAACTGGAGGACTAACAAGGTGTTGGCCAGCGAAGCCAGGGGATTGCGTAGTTCATGGGCCAGCATAGCCATAAACTCATCTTTGCGCCGGTATTCTTCCCCGAGTGCTTCTTCGGCCCGGGCTCGTTCGACCGCGGCCCAGGTGCGCTCCGCAATTTCTTCCAGCAGGCCCACGTCGGCCTCGTTCCAGGAACGACTCGGAGCATCCTCCACAAAGAACGAGCCGACCCACTGGCCTTCTTTGAGCCGGGGAACCCAGATGCGGGAACCCCTATCCCCGGCTCGTTTAGAGGGCGCTTCTGGGGGCGGGTTTTGGCTATCCTTACCCGCATCATCTACCACCGTTTGTCCCGAACGTAACCGGCGGATAAGCTCACCGCTCCAGCTGGAAAGCGGGTAGGCATCTTGCCGGCTTGGCATCCCTGTCTTAGTCCAGTCCCGGCTGATCACCAACTGGTTGTACGGCGGGGGAAGCTCGGCAAACCCGCAGCGATCCACCTCGTAATGCCGCCCAATCAGCTCGCTCACCGTGGTCATGATGTCCCCCGAAGCAGTTAAGGGTCGGATGGCATCGGCTAGCTTAAGCAGCAGAGCCTGCCGTTTTTGCTGCTGCTTGCGCTCGGTGGTATTGCTAAACAGCACACCCACCCGCCGGCTGGCCGGTGAGCCCAAGGCAAAGACGTACACCTCAAACCAGCGGCTCAGCACCGGCGAATAAGCCTCGAAGCTGACCGTCTCGCCCGTGGCGGCTACATGGCCATAGCCTTCGTACCAGGCCTCCTCCAGGCCGGGTATGAGCTGGCGCGTCGTCTGACTAAGCACGTCGGCGCGGGCCAGACCCGTCAGCTGCTCAAACCGGGGGTTGACTTCCAGCCACTGGTAGTCCATGGGTTGCCCAGCCTGCTGGTCGGCGGGTAAGATCTGACCGATGCCAAAGCCCTGTTCCATGGTTTCGAACAGGGTGCGGTACGTCACCTCCGACACCTGCTGAGCTTCTTCGGCCCGTTTGCGGTCGGTGATATTGGTGAACAGGACAGCGATTTGAGCCGACTGCTGACTGATAGGGAAAACGTTGGCCTCGATCCATCGGTCGAGTGGGGCGACATAGGTCTGAAACTGAGTAGACTGCCCGGTTCGGGCCACCTGCTCATAGAGGGTTATGATGCGTTCGTCGAGTTGGGGAACGACTTGCCGACTGGTTTTGCCGATTACGTTTGTTAAGCCCGTGTGCTTTTCGAAGGCAGGATTGACCATCTGATAGCGAAAATCCGAGGGTTCATTGACCGGGGTATCGACTTTTTCCAGGAAGCAGAAGCCCTGGTCCATGTTGGCAAAGGCAGCGGCATAGGCGGACGCGAATGGATCAAGCGACGCGTTTTGTTGCGGATCGGTTGTTGCCATAGCTGATAACTAAGGGTATGTCTATAAGCCGAAAGGTATTCACAAAGTTAAGCCATCGTCTGCTTGTTTAAGAATGGATCAAGCTTGTATAAGCTGATTGGCAGTTGCAGAGCCATAGCACTGGGCCAAAACGCCCTTTTCAACTTTCTGGTATCAGGGGTAAATTTGGCCAACTAGAGCGCATGAATTAAATCGAATCAACCGCTACTGAACTTTTGCAACGGCGTGGCTGATCTTAGCCACCTACGTTCGGTTGAGTATTACAAAATGAGAGAAAAAACAAGTGCTATCCTAGGGCTGTCAGACAACAGGCGAGTTCAGTAAGTTGCCGTTTTTTGAAGCAATGCCCCGAAGCAGTATTTCACAAAATGCCCCCTTTTTGACGCTTTTTTTGACGACGACTTCCACTGTTGTTTCACGGATGACTATTGCCGGGTAGACGCCGTTGCCTCACCGTTTATGGAAAAGCGACAGGCTAACCGTTGATTGATAACCAACCCATCAATGAATGAACGCTAAACTGCCGCCCCCATCAACCCCGGCCAAATTAGATATGCTTCTGGTTGAGGATAATGCCGATCAATGGTTCATGACTCAATCTGTATTGAACCGTGAATTTCCCCAGATTCAACCTGTCTGGCTGGATAAAGCAGGCCACCTGCTTTCTTATCTGGAAACCACCGGCCAGGATCTGCACGAGCTTCCTGCCCTGATCCTGTTGGACTTGTATGTGCACGACGCTCAGACGGGCTTTAGTCTGCTTCATATCCTGAAAACCCATCACCTTTATAAGAAAATACCGACAATCGTGCTTAGCCAATCCAGAGCGATCGATGATGTAGTACGCTCCTATCAACTCGGCAGCAATGGCTATACGAACAAACCCGCTACGTATGAGGGCTGGGTTGAGCTGTTTCTGGGCTTAGGTCGCTACTGGTGGAACACAGGTAGTGAGTCCCAATAGTAAATCCTGTTCATAACCACGCCTGGGCTTCTATCCGGTACGGGTCAGTGTTCGATCTTGTGACTATTGTCAGAGGTAAGCCAGAGGATTGCGCTGCGAGGAGCGCTTATCTTGCCACACAAGCGCTCCTCGGCTTGACACGGCGGGCCATCGATGCCGGGTATCCAGAAGTCAGGCGGGGTTGAGTGGCAAGATCGGTTACAGCGGGGGATTCATTCTCTCACCCAATGTCCATTGCTCTGTAAAACAACGCTTATGGTCCGCATTGCTCAGTTATACATCTATCCAATCAAGTCACTAGGTAGTATTAGCCTCACGCAGGCCGTTGTGGAAGAAAAGGGATTTCGCTATGACTAGCGTTTTATGCTGGTCACCCCAGACGGCTGCTGTCTAACCCAGCATCGTAACCACCAGATGGCCCTGTTGGACGTAGCTATTGAAGACCACCACCATCTGCGGGTCTGGCATCGACACCGCCCGGCGGATACGTTGGAGCTATCCCTAACCCTGGAATCAACGCCCGATGATCCGACCATTTGGGTTCAGCTATGGGATAGTAAGCGCCTAGCCGCTACGCGAGTCAGTCCTGATGCCGACCGCTGGTTTAGCCGAACACTAAACCAGCCCTGCTCCTTAGTGATGATGCCTGCTTCGACGCACCGAGCCGTTGATCCGGCCTACGCCCGATACGAAGAGACCCTCCGCTTTGCCGACGTCTATCCCTATTTGCTGATTGGCCAGGCCTCGCTGGATGATCTCAACCAGCGTTCAGGCCAGCCCCTAGCGATGTTGCGGTTTCGTCCTAACATCGTTGTGAGCGGCAGTGAGCCCTATGAAGAGGAAACATGGGATCGGTTTAGGATCGGTCATCAGTGGTTTTATGGCGGAGAGTCCTGTGGGCGCTGTATGATCACTACCCTTGATCCGGCGACGGGCCAAACAGGACCAGAGCCCCTACGAACGCTGGCTCGCTACCGGCATCAAGGCAACAAGCTTGTGTTTGGCCAGTATGTGCTGGCCGAGTCTCAACCCAGCCCTGCCATCACGGGGTCGGTTGAGACCCCGGTTATGCTACAAGTGGGGCAGTCGATTGAGGGCCTCAGCCAGCGGGTAGTAGCCCATCCACAGTCGTAGGACTAGCCGTAAGTCAGGATGAAACCGCACAAGTTTATACTTGTAGGGACGTAGCCGCATTCGGTTACGGCGTCGATGGGGCAACCAATTATTCCGCAAACCAACTTTGACTCTTCTGTAAAATGTTACTAGTTGATCGATAAGGCGAGTTGTATTATGGCCAGACCACTCCCTCAGTACGTAGCCTTCATTCTTCACTGCAAGGAATAACTGGGCAGGAATAGGCTGGGCAGGATGATCTTGTGCATCTTTGCGGAACCGCTTTGTTTGGGTTTGCACACCACCTATTCAGACTTAGCAAATAGCCTTCTCCTTAGTTCGCTGCCGATCCTCCGCCTGACCATACCCCGTCAAGGCGATCACCACCACGTTCTGCCACCAAGTCTGCTGACGGATGGCTCGACACGTTTCATAGCCGTCCATGCCAGGCATACCAATATCCAGCAGAATAGCCGATGGCTGTAAACTTTCTGCCACTTCGATGCCTGCACGACCACTGTTGCGGGTATGGGCCTCATAGCCTTTTAATTTTAACAGCATGGCTAATGTCATTGCCGCATCCGCATTGTCATCAATCACTAAAATACGCCTGTCTATGGCAGGGGCCGTAGCTTGTGAAGCGAGTTGGGTGATCGGTGCAGCAGCTCCTGTCAAGGTCGGTAGATGAACCGTGAAGGTGCTGCCTTGCCCCAGTCCCTCAATTTGAGCTTCCACGCGTCCGCCGTACATTTCTACCAGCCGCTTGACTAAGGTTAAGCCCAACCCTAATCCCCCTTCGAGCGAGCCGTCGAGTTGTCTACTTGCACAAACAACTCAAAGATGGCCGAGAGTTGATCAGCCGGTAAACCAATGCCGTTATCCCGCAGCTGAAGAATCGCTTCCCTGGCGCGCTGTTCCAGACGTAGCCAGACCATCCCCTGACCGCCCGTATAGCGCAGGCCATTTGTCAACAGGTTGGTGATGACCTGGGTCAGCCGGGTGGCATCGCCATCCAGCTCAATAGGGGTGCTAGGTAAACTCACCTCAAGAAGCTTGCCCTGCTGGGCAAATTGCGACTGCACACTTTGCTGAGCCTGTCGAACCAGATCTACCAGATTGACCCGCCCCTTTTTCAGTTCAACTTTGCCCCGGCTGATGCGGCTTACATCCAGCAAATCATCCGCCATCCGCACTAGATGCTCCGTTTGACGACTCATCATCTCCGCCGTCGTACCGACCAGTTGGTCTTCGCCCATAGCGAGCGTCAGGATTTGCAGACCCGACCGAATCGTTGACATGGGATTGCGCAGTTCGTGAGCCAGCATGGCCAGAAACTCGTCTTTGCGCCGATCCGCTTCCCGAAGAGTCGCTTCCAGCTGTTTGCTCTCGTCGATGTCGGTGGCCGCGCCGTACAGGTTGACCACCTGTCCCTGCTCGTCCTTAACCGGTGAAGCACTGACCACAAACTAGCGATAGGCCCCGTCGTGGCGCCGGATCCGGTGCTCCTGCCGTAGCGCCTGGTCGAAGCGTCCCGGTCATGGGGGTGAATGGACTGTGTCCAGTTCCAGCCGATGGCCTCTTCGAAGGTCTGTCCGGTGTAGTCCAACCAACGCTGGTTATACCAGGTAGTGGCTCCAATCAGATGCCAATTGTACGTCGGCTGGCGTCCAAGGGCGTGGCGTGGATTGGACGATGCATAATACACCGGCTACGTTTCCGCCTTTGACCACCGGCACGTCTAGAAATGAAATGACTTGTAACTGAATACATAACGTGCGCAAGGCTTCATCCAGAATAGCCGATGTGGGGGCATCATCCACAATGAGTGGTTTGCCTTCCTCCACAATTTTTTTAAAGAGGGGGAAATTGCTCCAGGGATAACTAGCGGCCACTGAAGGCAGATTGCCGCGGAACGCATCCCGCCGGATAACGGCATTGTCGCCTTCGATGGTACAGTAATAACACCGGTCGACCCCAAAGTAGTCCATCGTTAAGCGGCTAACGGCGGCTTCAATGGCCACTGGGTCGGCGGTGGTTCGCAGGGCGTCGCTCAGCTTTAGCAAATAGTCCTGCCGCTGTTCTTCCCGTTTGCGGTCGGTAATGTCCTGGAACACGGCAGCAATCAAATTGTGGCCTGCCTCGCCAACCCGTGAATACTGCACGGAGAACCAGCGCCCTCTGTCGGCGTTGTAACCCTCCACCCGTTCGGCAACGCCCGTCTGATGAACCCGCAGTAGGCTATCATGCCAGTAGGGTTCGATATGGGAAATAAACTCGCTGAGCAGCGTGCCGGATGTAACGCTATAGCCGATATGAGTCGCTAAAGCCGCATTGGCTTCGCGGCAGATCATGTCGGCGATGCGCCCAGTCTGGTCGAAAACCAGTTCCATGAGGCAAAAACCCTTCGTCCACCGACTCGAATAGCGTGCGATACTTTTCTTCGCTTTGGCGCAGGGCTGCTTCGGCACGGGCACGTTGGGCCCAAGCCCACATCCGCTCCAGGGTTTCGCGGGTCATCTCAACCTGCATAGCCTGCTACGCGTCTCGCTGTCGTTGGCCAACAAGGTGCCGATCCACTCCCCGTTTTTGATCAGGGGGACCACCGACCACCAGGCATGACCGAGCGCCAATGACTTCCATACCCGCCACCAACTCCGCTGGCACCAGATCAGACTGGTGGACATCTGCGACCACCACCGCATCGCCACAGCCTAAGATTGTTGCCCCCCAGTTGTAAGCGGCCAGGAGAACCTGGCTGGGCATGGGTACGCCCCCCGCCCGCAGATACTGGCTGTCAATGCGGATGATGCCTTCAGGTTCGACAATCTCACAGTAGTAGACGCTGCTTACTCCCAGCCATTCGCCCAGTAGGCGGCAGGCCGTATTCTCGACCTGTTTGGGATCTGAAATTGGCCGCAACGCATCGGCTAGCTGGAGTAAATAGTGCTGCTGCTCCTGGCGTTTCCGGTGGGTGATGTCCCGGTAGAAACTGGCTATCTCCTCCCCACTTCGTGGATAAAAGCTGACGGCATACCACCGGTCAATGATGTCAAACAAGGCGTGGTATCTGTCTTCGGCGTGTTGGGCAATTTGCTCTTTGAGTTTTAGATTTTCCTGTTCGGCTTTCTTGCGGGCGGTAATGTTGGCAGTCGTGGTGGCTACGCCGTCATTCAACTTCACCACCGATTGGTGAAACCAGCCATCAAACGGCTCGTATACATACTGCTTTTCGTAGTGTTGGGGCTCACCCGTTTCCACCACTTGTTTAAAGGCCTCAAAAATGCCTTCCACCACCATACCGGGTTGCCATTGCAGCAGACTTTTACCCACGACATCGCCGTAGACTTTTTTAGACGTATGGTTATTGAGGATCCATGTAAAATCAACAATCTCTCCTTATTGATCGCGTACCGCTTCAAAGACTTGGATCATATCCATCGAGCTGTCCACCGTGCGACGGGCCGCCCACGTAGTGGATACATTTGATGTTGTTGCCCCCATTGGCCCAGGCCACCACAATCTTGCCATCGGTTGCGTCCCGCGAACAGTCCACGACCAGTACATCGCCTTCCTGAATGTGATCCCCTTCCATGCTGTCGCCCACGGCCCGCACAAAGAAGGTGGCTTCGGCATTGGTGATGCACAAGTCGTTGAGGTCACAGACCCGCTCGACGTAGTTGTCGGCTGGCGAGGGAAACCCGGCCTGGACGAGTGACAAAAAGAAAGGAACACACAGGTTTGTATCCACCGTCGCTTTCACAAAACAATCTTCCCTCAACTACTTCTCTGGCTGCATAGCCCTGTCCGTTTCTACACCTGAGCGGCTATGTTACTTATTTGTTAGGTATAATACAAATAAAACATATCGAATAGCCTAGTTGACACTATGGCCTGTCTATTGCAACATCAACGGATGGTCAGCTGTCACCACTCATTTGCCAAACTTGTCCCTCCTGTTCCAGGTGCTGAGTCAGCTGTGCTAAAGCGACAGGACGCTCATCGTTTAGTCGTTACCCAAACATTCTCAAACCACAACGCTTACTAGTAAGTAAAAAAGCAACGCGGAGATTGACGCGCGGTAGGACAAGCAAAACCAGTAGACCATATAACGAAGATGCGAGTATTTTTTACGGGGGGATCAGGGAAAGCCGGTAAGCATGTTATCCCCTACCTGCTGGGGCAGGGCCACCAGGTGATGAACGTAGACCTAACCCCGCTGGATCATCCAGGGGTTGATAATCTGATTGCGGATATCACCGACTCTGGACAAATGTTCAACGCCCTCAGTTCATACGCCGGGCTGGAAGAGCTGGAACTGGGTCAGGGTGTCCCCAAATTCGATGCCGTCGTTCATTTTGCGGCCATCCCCCGAATCTTGATCAAACCGGATAATGAAACGTTTCGGGTCAACACGATAGGCACTTACAATGTGATTGAAGCGGCAGTTAAACTGGGTATTCGAAAGATCATTATTGCCTCCTCGGAGACTACGTATGGCATCTGCTTTTCGGATGGAGAAACCAATCCCAACGTGCTACCGCTGGAAGAGGATTATGACGTTGATCCGATGGACAGCTACGGCTTATCGAAGGTTGTCAACGAGAAAACAGCCCGCAGTTTCCAGCGCCGGTCCGGGGTTGACCTATACGCTCTTCGGATCGGCAACGTCATTGAACCGCATGAATACGCCGAGTTGTTTCCCTATTATTTTGCGCACCCCGAAGTGCGACGCCGGAACGCGTTCTGTTACATTGATGCGCGGGATCTGGGTCAGATTGTGGATCTGTGCCTGCAAAAAGATGGGCTTGGCTTTCAGATTTTCAACGCGGGCAACGATCACAACGGGGCGGTCATTCCCAGCCGGGAACTGGCGGCAAGATTCTTTCCGGGTGTACCGATTACGCGCGAGTTAGGGGAGTACGAGGCTTTGTTTTCTAATCGCAAGATCCGGGAAGTGCTAGGCTTCAAAGAGCAGCACAACTGGCAGAAGTATGTTAAATGGGAATGAGAACTTAACCGTTAACTTTTATTCACAGAGTAGACTTAACCGCTACCCTACCCTTTTACACGATATACTCTTGAGTAAAACGCAAAGGTGATCTGATTTGATCAACGAGTAGGTTTTTTACTGTATCAACAGATCGACAGGGATTACGAAATACTAGATTAAGTTATCATCAGGGGGATGTAAATATGCTATTGTGCTTATAATTGATTTATTAACAATGTGTATTTACTCAAATAATCAATTGAATATTTAATTATTTGAGTAAATACGTACGTATTTCTGGCGGTAGAAACTTTAGAGCTTGTATAAAGAAAGATGTATGCTATGAGATTTCTATCCACTGTTAGACATATATCTACTATTTCACGAAACCTGCGCCGAATAGCAAACACCCCTCCAGAATAAACAAACTTAACAAAGCGCTGAGTCACCAAGCCGGAAGTCGTAAATCAGTAGAGAAAAATAGTATGTATGACACATTTACTCAATTGTGTAAATAGTTATTTGCATAAATGAGTAAATGTGTATAACCTTGCTGGTATGAAAACGATCACAGTGGCTCACCAAAAAGGCGGGGTAGGTAAAACCACGCTGGCGCTTAATCTGGCTTACTGCTTTGCGGATTCGGCAACGGTAGCCGTAACCGATACGGACTTACAGGGCTCGATCAACAGTCTCGGCAAACTGGTAACAGGCATCGACTTAGTTTCACCCGAAGCGGTGCTGGCAAAATCGCTGACGGATTATGATCTGCTGGTCATCGACACACCGCCTTATCTGACGAATCGTTTACAGGAGCTATTCGAATTATCGGATTATGTACTCGTACCCGTAAAGCCGGGGGTACTGGATGCGATGGCGGTACGGGCGACCATTGCTCTGCTGAACGAGTCAATGAAGAAACGCCCTGGCCTAAAAGCAGGCATTGTTCTTAATATGGTCATGCCCCGAACCTCACTGACGACGGAGGTAAAAGAAGTTCTTCAGGAATACGATTTACCGCTTTTGGGAACGATGATTCACCAGCGGGTGAGCTTTGCCCGGTCCCCGCTGACAGCGGGTGTGTTCGAGTCCGACGATGAGAAAGCGAAAGACGAGATTCAATCGCTGGCTACTGACATTTTAAACCAACTACGCTAATGGCAAAAACAACCAAGACCGAACGTCCCAAGATGGGTGATCTGATCAAACAGTTACCCGAACAATCGACACCCATTCAGGAAGTGCGGCCCGTAGTCGTGAAAGCAGCGGAAGCCGAGGTGAAATTGAATTTCTTTGTACCAGCAGAACTGGCCAAGAAAATTAAGGTCTATGCGGCTGAAAACGGTACCACAATTAAGGATGTAAGTATTGCAGCGTATGAACAATACTTTACTCAAATGAATAAATGAGTAATTGAATAAAAAAATAATTAAGTGACTAAGTAATTAATCATTTATTCATTTGAGTAAAAATACCAGATTGTTCTAATTGGAATTGGACGTTTCTGTCAGCTGATTTTGAAAAGTTCAGTTAATGCTGAGAATCTGTCCTTTTCATTCAGCCAGCGCCGAAGCCGCCCGGCTTTCCTGACGCAGGACCGGTATGGTTTCAACTAGTTCTCGAGCAGGCGGTAAGAGAGGAAGCTTATTACAAGGAAGTTTGGCTTAAAATTGATACATGTACAAATATGAGTAAAAACGTACACGATGCGGCACTCATGTACACAGAATGTACATGAGTGTTTTGACAGTCCCGAACGATAGATTGGTGTGTCAACCAAAAAATCATTAGTTGACTTAACCTGCCCCGAGAAGTAGTCGCACGGATAGTGGATGGCTATCGTCTTGGCTTCCTAGTAGCTAGACAGAAAGACCTACTTTGCCTTCAGTAAGGGGATGACTTTTTTACCGATCAGTTCAATCGAGGCCATCAATTGGGCGTGGGTTAGTCCGGCGTTGTCCATCTGAAACGTAAATCGATCAACGCCACCAAGCGCTTCGCTGTGCCGAATGAGCTTTTCAGCAACACGCTCCGGCCCCCCCACTACCAAGACGCCGGTTGACGATAGTAAGCCCTCGAATTGTCGCCGGGTAACCGGTGGCCAGCCACGCTCTCTGCCTAGTTTCGTCCATAATTCGGCATAACCGGGATAATAGTCGGCCTCGGCCTGCTCATTGGTAGCGGCTACGTAGCCCGGCGAATGCAACCCCACCGTTAACTGCTCAGCTGAAAAGCCTGCCATCGCCCCAGCTTTTCGGTACAAGTCCACCAACGGACGAAAGCGGTGCGTTTCGCCACCAATAACGGCAACCATCAGTGGCAACCCTAAACTGCCTGCCCGAATAAAGGATTCCGGGGTGCCGCCTACACCCAGCCATATCGGCAATTTTTCCTGCAAAGCCCTGGGATATACGGGTTGATTGACTAACTGAGGCCGAAATTTTCCCTTCCAGTTAACTACTTCCTGGTCCCGAATCTTAAGCAGCAGTTCCAGCTTTTCCTCAAACAGGGCATCGTAATCATTCAGACTGAAACCGAACAGGGGGTAAGCCTCTACCGACGACCCCCGACCAACCACCAGTTCAGCCCGGCCTTTGGATATGAGATCTAACGTAGCAAAGCTTTGGTACACCCGAACCGGGTCGGCTGCACTCAGCACGGTTACTGCACTGGTCAGGCGAATAGTTTTGGTACGTGCCGCAGCCGCAGCCAGAATCACAGCCGTTGCCGAATCAAGAAATTCCTTTTTGTGGTGTTCGCCTATACCGAACACATCCAGTCCAACTTCGTCAGCAAAGGCAATGCGATCGAGCAACTGCTCCATGGCATCCACACTCCTTAACTCGTTAGTGCCATACATCGCTGAAGCGAAGCTATCGATACCTATTTCCATCAGGTTCTGTCTACTAAGAAGGAAACGATCCTCCGGCTAAACTAACGTAACCGGCGTATAAAAAATCACAAGATAACTGGCTTTTGCGGGGGTTTTATTGAGTTTTCGATGGCTGTTCAATCTTAAACTGCTGTATAGTCATCACTGACTAAATAGTAAGCTCAGGTAATAAAGAGTATTTTTGCGAGTAATTGGCTTTTACAAGTCTAGGCTTCTACTTTAATGGCTGCCCAGCTTAACGGCTATCATACGCTGAGTTTAATTCCCTATGGCAAGCTTTTTCTGATCAGATTAGCTTCGCACAACATTCTTTCTACCATCGAGCCAACTCTGCTACTCCCAGGGAGTGGATAAATTAATTTGCAATTCTAAGTAGTTCTTCCGTTTTTGAACAAATTTTCAACCCAATACCAATGCCAACAGGAACAGTAAAATTTTTCAACGAAGGAAAAGGCTTCGGCTTTATCAAACCCGATGAGGGAGGTGAGGATGTGTTTGTCCACGTATCAGGAACCATTGACCAGATTCGGGAGAACGACAAAGTTACCTATGATGTCGAGCGGGGCAAGAAAGGCTTAAACGCCGTAAACGTGGCACTAGCTTAGCTCGAAAGGTTTCCTTTGTGCTTTTGTGCTTACCAATGACATGCTAGAATAGCATGTCTTTTTGTTTTGTAGCCCTGGTTACTGACGCGTTTATAGGGACTCATTGCGCTTGTGTATGGACTGAGTAAAGATGAAACCTTACCAAACGTAAAGTTCTCATCGTCTTGCTCTTTGTTTTTATGGTGTAAGAGCAGCCCTGTTGAGTCGCTTAGCGTTGTAGGAGGTAGGGTAGCTTAAAGTGAGTTTGGGTTATTCCTTACCGGCTAGCTAGGTGTTGCAGTAGTCGGCTTATAAGGCCAGCCTTTTAAGAGACGATGATCCTACCGAGTGGACCGTTACTGCAGTCCACTCGGTAGGATCAGTAAGGAAATAACAATGCATAATGGGCATACAGCATCTTCTTTCTACCCAATTGTCGCTTAATTTTGCCTCTTCAACCCCTACATTTACTTTAGTAACTCCTTGGCATGGAGGCAGACCACTGTGGGTTTGAGGTCAAGAGTATGGATGAAGCCATTCATCTTTATACCTAGAAACCAGGTTTTCAGCTCGATCACCGAGCCATCAATCACCAAGAACAGGAAGAATATGCGTTTGTCTAGCTGGGCACGGCGCACCTGGAGCTTATTCAAGATTTAATCCATAACTAAGTTAGTCCCTCCAGCCGCAAACCCTTCTGGCCTCATTACTGTCTGGAAGTGCTGGATACGGCTAGTGCGGTTGCGGATCTACAGGCTAAAGGCATTCCCATTGTTGAGGGCCCGCGGCTGATCGAAGGGAAGGAAACATGGGTTTATTTTAGCCATCCCGATAACCATGTATTGGAGTACGTTCAATGGTTCAACAAAAAATAAGCTAGACGTAACGAGTCCGTATCAATCAAGACTACAGGGCTAGCCCAAAATCGCCTGCGCACGCTCAGTTCGCCTACGAGAATCAAAGGCCGGCGCCGGTCGACAAATCGGAAGCCTTTACGCCAAACTTGCTCTTGAAGGCCGTCGAAAAATGCGACAGGTTTTCAAAACCAACCTCCAGATACACCGCTGAGGGACGAAGGTTTTGGGTCGACATCAGATAGTGGGCCTGCTCCAAGCGCTTGCTCTGTAACCACTTTTCGGGCGTCGTGTCGAAGATCTTGGCAAAATCCCGCTTGAAGCTGGAAAGGCTACGGCCTGTGAGTTTGGCAAAGCAGGCGAGAGGAATGTTATACTGATAATGATGGTTCATGTACGTCTCCAGCTCGATCTTGTAGGGCTCCTGAAAATCAAACAAAAAAGAAGCCAATGCATCATCCGTTTGCAGCAATAATTCAATGGCTTCACGCGTCTTAAGGGCCGCTAGTTTGGCCGTCAGTCTTTCAGGGTGATCAATATAGGGCCGTAACGAGTGAAAGAAACCCTTTAAGAACTCATTTTGGGTCAAATCAATCATGGCCTGGCCTTTGTAGGCCCGTTGCTTGAGAATCGCATTGTCGGAGGCATACTGGTGTAAGGCGTCCTGGTCAAGAAATACGCTGATTAATGTGGGCGGCTCACCGGTTGGACCCGGCTTTTTGAGCTTTTTGAACAACTGATTTCGACGCATTAAGCCGATCGTCCCTTCGTTCATAACAAAGGTGCCACCAGTCGAATAATAGGACGATTCCCCCGCCAGCATGATCCCTAAAGCATGGTCGGGGAAGTAGTGTTCGCTACGTTGTACCTTCTGATACCCACGTGAATACAGAATATTATGCTGAAGAATGAGCGTGCTTTCCATGGGTTGTTAAGCAAGTTGACGCATGATCAATTTATCCAGT
Source organism: Spirosoma oryzicola (assembly GCF_021233055.1). NCBI lineage: Bacteria > Pseudomonadati > Bacteroidota > Cytophagia > Cytophagales > Cytophagaceae > Spirosoma > Spirosoma oryzicola. The sequence goes on from NZ_CP089547.1 coordinate 47,889, forward strand.
AGCTTGTCGGATACAATAGCTCGCAAAAATAGCAGGATCCTCGAATTCATTTCTTTGGCTGCATACCTTGTTTTTGGCCTGCTTGATTCGATGCCTGTTTTAATCAGTTTGGCTATCTCAATGGGTTCCTGGATGTTATTCGACAATTGGGTGAAGAGGGTATGGGTTTTGGTGGCTAAGCCTTGGTAAGCTGTATGGCCGGATACGGTCAGTAAGCTTTCGGTGGCAATGGTCCCCCATTCGGACCGGGTAGCACCCGGCTCCACCACGATGACGTCAATGCCAAATTCCCTGACTTCATTGCGCAGACTATCGCTTAAGGCTTCCATGGCAAACTTGCTGGCGTGATACCACCCTCCTAATGGGAACGCAACCTTGCCGCCGACGGAGGAAATGTTGACAATCTTACCATATTTATTTTCCCGCATGGTGGGTAGGATGAGTTGGGTTAAATGCATCGCTCCAAACACATTGACCTCGAGTTGATACCGGGCGTCTTTGATGGGTACGTCTTCGATGGCTCCTTCCAGACCAAAGCCAGCATTATTAATTAAAATATCGATACGGCCGGCTTCTTGTACGATTTGGTCGACACAAGCCTCAACACTCTCTCCTTTAGTAATGTCCAGTTCGACCGGTTTGATGCCATACGGAATAAGGTCTTGCATTTTTTCCATCCGGCGAGCCGCCCCATAGACGGTGTAGCCGTTTTGTGCCAAATACATGGCAGTTTGTTTGCCAATTCCTGCTGAAGCTCCGGTGACTAAAACTATTTTTCTCATGTCTATACCTCATTTTGATTTATAGCACAAAGGTCGTTTAGACTGGCTGGGCTTAGTTTGGTGAAACGTCCAAGTTTGTTTGCTGACAAGTCCACGCTAAGTAGCTATCCTAATTAATAATACAGCAGTCATGCACGCATGTTGAGTATAGAGGTGGTTGACCGTATTGGTATACAATAAAGCGGTGCCGGGAATACCCAGCACCGCTATTCCTGTTAGGTATCAACCCGTAATTTGTCAAACCAATTGCCGTTTGGAAGAGGACACGAAGAGACTCTATGTATTGGCGTCTATGGCCAGAAGAGGAAAGGGAATCGATTGTCGTCTAGCTAATCTGACTACCGCATACAAGTAAGTATAGCTTTGATCTTAAGTTAATTATAGCCATCTTTGAGTCAATCAGTTCATCTGAGCCTCTTCTCCGTCACCTACGTTCTTATTTGTCGGTCAAGTTTCTCCTTTTCCGACGATCGTATGGATTCGCAAGCAGTCATAGCCAAAAACGCTCAAGTGCGTTACCAGTTTAACCAGGATTGCCTTCTTTTGAAACAAAAGATCAGTGGCCTGCAAGCCTTCAATAACCGGCTTTCTGGCCGATTGCAAGCCCTCATTCTGAAACAGACTCGCTTGATCGATCAGGCTAGAGATCTGCTGACGAAGGAAGTTTAGGCGAAAGGTTAGAAACTCCTACGCTTTTTGAGGGCTTGTAATTGAGCTTCCAAGGCATCAACACGCCGAAAAAGGTTTTCTTTTTTCTGCATCAACTGATGCTGTCTCCGTTCTACCTCAGCGGCAAACCATAGGTAATGCCGAATCCGAGTGTTAGGGTCGAGGCCATGCGACTGGGGCTGCTCTATTTGCTTTTTCATCGCTATACGTTTTTGCCACTGCTATTGTCTAACTGGCTGGCGTGCCTACTCCTTGGCGCTGGTCGTGCGTAGCGATCACGACGGATAAAGACCGCTGGTTCATAGGGAATAAATAAGCAACTGCGGCTGGCCGAGTCACGCTGCCGAGCGCAATCCCCAGGGTGACGTGTTGTGATGGGCAATCGACCGGTGGCAACGATCGATGGTCATCCAACACTGCTGGATCAACTTATCCTTCCGGGGTCCCTCACCCAGATAGTTGTGCGTAGTCTCTAGTAGGATCAGCGTCTGCTGTAGGGTTTCCTGCAAGTTAGTTAGGTAAGTCTGTTGCGAATCGACTAACCGCCGATGGAACGAGACTAACGGTCCTCGACTAACCGCCGGTTGAGATAGACACTGCTCCCATTGCTGTCTTAACCCCAAGAAAGGATTCGCTACCAGTTCTTGGTTGAGCGTTTCCAGGGGTAGCAAATAATACCCCCGATTGAAAACAAACTCGACTTTGATAAAGAGATGCCCAAGCTCCGTTACCTTAAGCAAGAAGTCGTAGGCTTGTTCTGGATCATCATAATAACAGCTAAAATCCCTGTCCTGTTGATCTGGAGTAATGCTAACAACGTGAAGAATCATAAACCAAGGGTTGAGCTTGAACCATAAACCTCGAGCCTCGAACCACTGGTATTCGTCTTAGATACAGCGCAAATTGCTTCGACTTCATTAGGATTACTAGCTTGAATAACGGTTTTACGGAGTAAAAGTCGCAGCGATTGTGCTATTTTTTTCTACTGGTCCGTTGCCTCACTGAACGTGATAAGATGAACCATCAGTAAGATCAGCACAAAGAGCCAGATCTAAATCTCACCTAACTCACTCAATCCTCGTTCAATTGAATGATATACTACTGGCTGTTGCTTTCGTGCTTATACCTTTTTTAAAAAGTTCGTCTTCTATGAAGCGATTATTGGTAGGCTACTCCATCTGATTCGTCTAAAAAAAGCGTAGTCTTTAACGCGAAGCATGACAGCGTTCAATGGTTAGCTAGTGTTGCTCAAAAAGCTACCAATCCGTTGGGCTATGTTGGTAGGTAGATTGTAAAGGCAGCCCCCTGACCGGGTTGACTCCTAGCGGTGATGGCTCCGCCATGGTTAGTCACGACCTTCTCACAAATGGCCAGGCCGATACCCGTACCAATATACGCACTCTTGCCATGCAGCCGCTGAAAGACCTGAAAGATGCGATCGACATACTTTTCCTCAAAACCAATCCCGTTGTCAATTACCTCAATAAGTTGATAAGCAGGGGCGACCCGGCTAGGGGTAATTCCTGATGGCAATTCATCGGACGCCACCCGACGTGTTTTAATCTCAATCACAGGTGCCACCCCAGGCCGGTGAAACTTCAAGGCGTTGCTCAGCAGGTTCTGAAAGAGTTGGGTTAGTTGCGAAGCATTACCCGAGAGGGTGGGTAGCTGCTCAACCCGAATCTGGGCACCCAACTCCTCAACCCGTAGCTCCAGGGTGCTCAGCGCACTCTCGACAATGGTCTGTAAGGAGACGGTGCCACCCACATCGCGCTGGGTAGAGATCAGCGAGAAGTCTAAGAGGTCTTTGATTAAGATCGACATGCGCTTGGCCGCCGACTGTATGCGCTCCACATAAACTAGCTCCTCGCCAACCGAGTCGGCGTAGCGAGTCGTAAGCAGATCCCCAAACTGTTGAATTTTGCGCAGAGGCTCTTGCAGATCATGCGACGCTACGTAAGCAAACTGCTGCAAATTATCATTAGAACGAAGCAACAAACGGTTCGACTCTTCCAGATCCTCATTTAAAACCACGTATCCTTCATTACTGCTTTCTAGTTCTTCGTTAGTAGCGGCTAATTCTTCGTTGGTAGCCGCTAGCTCTTCATTGGTGGCCGCTAGCTCTTCCGTCCGCTCTTTGACCTGCTGTTCTAACATGTCTTGTAACTCACGTTGGCTGGTAATGTCCTGAGCAGTACCCTCGATTCGTAGGGGCTCTCCAACTGCGTTAAAATACACCTGACCCAAGGCATGAAGAATCACTGAACGACCGGTTTTGGCATTGACAACCGAGTGTATCACATCATAGCGTCCATCGGACCCTGGCAGCAGCGTGTTGTAGAGGCTCGTGCGTACATAATCGCGTTCACGCTCGCCAATGCCCATAATAAACGTTTCAGCATCATGGGCCAGACTATCAAAACCAAACCAGGTGGCCACGCGTGGCGAAACCGTCAATAGATTCGTGGCAATATTTACGCTGAAATTACCTAGCTCCGCTAACTCAATGGCATTCTGCAGGGCGGTGGCCGTTTGCTCCACCTGCTGGCGGGCAAGCTCCATCGGTGTAACATCGGCGCCCGTGTTCATTACCCCGTACACCCGGCCTGCTGCATCGAAGAGGGGCGTAAAGTTGTAATTAAAGTAGTAGGGGATCAGTTCACCCTGATGGTCGATGTCAACCCGGCTCGTCCCACTACTAAACGGCACACCCGTGTTGTAAACCGACTGCAACTGCTCGAAAATACCCTGGCTTGCCAACTCAGGTAGCAACTCGGGGTAACACTTGCCAATGACATCGGGACCTTTCCCGTACACATCAATGATGGCTTGGTTGGCCAACTCAATGCGCATCTCTCTTCCCGAGTATACCGCAATGGGGAAAGGAGCACTCTCAACCAGCCCCCGCAGTTGCTGGGTTGTCTCTTCAAGAACTCGTCTAGCCAGCACGCGTTCGGTAACATCGGTGGCAGAAACCAGAATGTCGGGGAGTTGACTGGTCTGGTTGGCCAGCGGAGAATACACAAAGTCGATGTAAACAGTCGTTTGCTTTCCATCCCGGATAAATTCGCTCGGTAACTCTTCTCCCCGTGCTGCCAGTCCGGTCCTGCGTACCTGATCGAGCAGCTCGTCGAGTCCCTGGTTGGCAATCAGGGGAAAGGCGTCGAAAACGGGCTCACCGAGCTTATCGCCCGGTGGCAGTTGCCAGATCTCGTACATGGCGGGATTGGCCAGCTTGATTCGGTAGTCGGAGCCTTCCAGCACGGCAACCGCAAGCGGCAGTTGTCCAACAACAGCTGTCAGCAGTTGACATGTCGCGGTTGCGGCTTCCTGAGGTGGTAAATCAGTAGGGATGAGTAGGGGAAGATGTATCTGGTTAGGCTTGTTAGGCTGCTCAGGGCCAGGCATAGTAGTCGAATTACGAAAAAAAAGCAAGGTAATACATAAAATTTCTGTTCATAGGTATTGTTTACAGATTGTACTCAACGAGCCTGCAAGCTCCATGGATTATCTATTCGTTCTACTCCGAACTAAACGCATGACCGGCGTAGCCTGAACGTACTACTGGGGCGGTACTGTAGCAACTCAGCCGCCCTAGCTCTATCGTTCCAGCTTGCTATGGGTAGTATATGGGAATGGCTGTAGCCCGACGGTTGTCCTCCTGCAGAGTGGTGTTTATGAAGAGCAGCTTTTTGTATGATGCAGGAGCGCCTGCTCTCCAACCACAAATAAGGATTATATCAGCCCAACGTTGTTCTGTCTTTATCGAGTAAATCCGTAAGCATTTTTGTCAGTTCACTCAGATCCACCGGCTTCACTAAATGCCCATCAAAACCGGCTTCCCTAGTTCGCTGTCGATCTTCATCCTGGCCATAACCCGTTAAGGCAATCACGATCATAGCCCGACTCCAAACCTGCTCCCGAAGCAGTCGACAGGTGGCATACCCATCCAAACCTGGCATGCCGATATCCAGCAGAATAACCGTTGGTTGTAAGGCTTCAGCCGCTTCGATGCCTGACCGACCACTGGTTCGTGTATGTGATTCGTAGCCTTTCAGCTTGAGCAGCATCCCTAAAGTCATGGCCGCATCTGCATTATCATCAATCACTAAAATGCGCCGGGGCGTCCAGGAGTTGGGAGCTTGCTGAACGGGTTTAGCTAGTGATTGTGGAGCAGCAACTAAAGTTGGTAGACGAACCGTGAAGGTGCTGCCTCGTCCAACGCCCTCACTCTGAGCTTCTGCTCGCCCCCCATGCATTTCCACCAACCGCTTGACTAATGTCAACCCCAACCCCAAACCCCCTTTCGAGCGGGCCAGCGAGTTATCCACCTGCACAAACAGCTCAAAGATAGCTTCGAGTTGATCTTCCGCTAAGCCAATGCCGTTGTCCCGCACCTGAAGAACAGCTTCATTGCCTTCATGCACCAGGCTTACACTCACCTGTCCCCTTTCTCCCGTATAGCGTAGGCCATTGGTTAACAGATTAATAACGACCTGAGTCAGCCGGGTGGCGTCCCCGTCTATCTCAATAGGGTCGGTGGGTAAACTCACCCGAAGCACTTTGCCTTGCTGCTCAAACAGGGCCTCCAGACTTTGCTGAGCCTGTCGAACCAGGTCAACCAGATTGATTCGTTCGGTTTTCAACGCAATCTTGCCCTGACTGATGCGATTGACATCCAGCAGATCGTCGACCATTCTGACCAGATACTCTGTCTGCCGACTTATCATGTCCACCGTCGAGCGGTGCAATTCGTCGGTGGTAGTTAAGTTCAGAATGGCCAGCCCTGAGTGGATGGCGGCCATGGGATTACGCAATTCATGAGCCAGCATGGCCAGAAACTCATCTTTATGCCGTACGGCTTTGCGGAGACCTTCCTGGGCCTGTTTGGCGTCATCGGTGTCAATGCTCAGGCCGTACCAGGCCTCAATTTGTCCGGCTGAGTTGCGACGAGGTAGGGCGCGAAAGATGTGCCAACGATACACCCCATCGTGCCGTTGGTAACGAACCTCCCCTTCATAGGATTCGCCCGTCAGTTGGCACCGTTTCCAGTAGGGTAGAATTCGGGCTGCATCGGCTGGATGCATCGTCATTGTCCAGCCATGCCCACTGGCCTGCTCATCGGTCTGGCCCGTATAGTCATACCAACGTTGGTTAAAATAAATGTTTTCGCCCAAGGCCGAACAAACCCAGACCAGCGCAGGAGCGGCTTGGGTCATGATCCGAAACTCGGCTTCGCGTTTGCGCAAGGCTTCTTCGGCTTTCGCTCGTTCGACGGCTATCCAGGTTCGTTCGGCTACCTGTTTGACCAGATCGACTTCTTGTTGTGTCCATACCCGGGACGTTGGAACGGCTGCAATGAGCAGCGCCATCAGCCTATCTTCTTTGACGAGCGGCACGGCAATCAATGCGCCTGTCCGGATCGTCCGAAACGCTTGCCGGTTTTGCTCCGTAAAACTGGGCTCAGCTTGCGTATCTCCGTAGTGCAAGGCCTGGTTATTCGCGTAGTCAGGCAGAAAGGACATACCAAATCTTGACATCTTGGTATTTGGTAGTAGCGCCAAGGGTTCCTCTTTCGACACCCCTTCCAGCGTGGAAATCGTATCGTTATCAATGGCAAGGCTGACAAAGTACACCCAACCAGCCTGTAGTTCGGCTAGTAACTGCTGGGCAGCGGTCGTTTGTATAGTCACCGGATTGCTGAGCGGACGGAGGCTATCGCTGAGCGCCAGTAAAAATGATTGCTGTCGTTCGTTTTTTTTCCACTCGGTGATATTGGTGAACAAAACCGCAATTTGCGGTGGCTGTTGACTGATTTGATAGACAGTAGCCTCCATCCACAAGTCTAGCTGGGTTACATAAGTCTGAAAGTGAGCATACTGTCCCGTGAAGGCCACCTGATCATAGATGTCCATGGTATCCTGTTCCGCCTGTGGAACTACCTCCAAAATGGTTTTGCCCGTAACATTATCCAATCCGGTGTGCTTTTCAAAAGCAGGATTCACGGTCAGATAGCGAAAGTCGGAGGGATGATGGGGGGGGGTATCAACTTTTTCCAGCAGGCAGAAGCCCTGGTCCATGTTGGCAAAGGCAATGGCGTAAACGGAAGTGAATGCAGCAAGCGATGCGTTCTGCGGTGAGTTAGAGGGGGTCATAAAGGTAAGGGGCTAACAAAGGTAAAAGAACACTCAGCAAGTAAGCAAGCCGGCCGATGGTGTTCGGTTCTTTCCTTAATGAATGGTCGCATCCCCGTGTTTCTCAAAACAGCCATCTGCCGGTTAACAAAGCTGCGCTTGATTGATCTTTTGTTGATACGTTCCACATAACGCCTGGGTTAAACAGGTAGCAATCCTTCTCAGTTGGAAGCCTTTTTTGTGAGAAGCGTCCCGCCAAGCTGATTGCGTTAATCTAACCGCCAGAAACCAAAAACTGCATCAGTTGAACGTACGCATCTTCCAAGACGCTCACCCAGCACGAGCGATTGGCGAGCACATTGCCCCTGTAATGCCAAGCTAATGCAGGTATTCTTAACCTGGTGCCAAACTTGCGCACAGCTGTATTCAAGTACGCTTTGTACCCGTATCACCTGAGCCAGTTGGTCTACTAGTTGCTGGACATAAACGCGGAGCCATTCCTACTTCGGATGGTTGGTCTCAGTACCGATTGGTGATGAGTCAGGACTCATACACTATCCAGTTTGCTTACCTACTGCTCGTTTATCGCCCCATCACCTCGTTGAGCAGTTCACTTAGCTGAGCCAGCTGAAGCGGCTTCAGCAGATACCCGGAAAAACCAGCCTGCTTCACCTGGAGCTGGTGGGCTTGTTGTCCGTAGCCAGTCAAGGCAATGACGGCCATAGTCTGTCCCCAGGACTGTTCTTTCAGAAGCCGGTTTAATTCAAAGCCATCCATCTGGGGCATGCCCAGATCCAGTAACACCACATCGGGTGCCCACTGCTGGGCCTCCTCCAAAGCAGAGCTACCACTGTAACGAGCCCGAGCCTCATAGCCCATCAACTCCAACAGCCGGACCGTTGAATGCGCAATAGTCACATTATCATCCACCACCAGTACCCGGCCTTGTAGCCCGGCAGCGGGGACCATAAACAGATCGACTTCCGGTTCAGCAGCCGCCTGAGCGGTAAGCGGTAGGTGGATCAGAAATTCACTACCCTGCCCTTCTCCTCCACTCTGCACGGCTACCTGACCCTCATGCAGGTTCACCAGTTGTTTCACCACAGCCAGACCTAAGCCCAATCCTCCCTGGGGGCGATCCAGCGGAGTTTCACCCTGAACAAAAATATCAAAAATGGCTTGCTGTTGTTCAGGCGCAATCCCGATGCCGTCATCTTTCACCGAAAGCAGAGCCTGGGGAGCAAGGCTCGAATCACTCACTCCTTGGAGACTCACCCAGACACGGCCTCCCTTGTGGGTATACTTGAGCCCATTGGTCAACAGATTCATCACCACCTGCACCAGCCGCGTCTCATCGCCCAGCACCATTAGGGAAGTCACCGGACTGGCGAAGAACAAATGTCGCTGCTGCTCCGCGTAGGCATAGCGGGTCAACTCAACGGTTTGGCGCACCAGGGGCACCAGATCAAAGGGTTTCTTGTGGAGCTGGATCAACCCATAGCGGATGCGGCCTACCTCCAACAGATCATCGACCATGCGATTCAGGTGGCCCACCTCCCGACTCATCTGATCAACGGCTTTAGGATAGGGTAAGGAGGAGTCGGCTCCCTGGGTGAGCTGCAACAGCAGCAGCATATTCGATATTGACGCCAGGGGATTACGCAATTCATGGCCCAGCATAGCGATGAACTCATCTTTGCGCCGATCCGCTTCCCGAAGAGTCGCTTCTAGGCGTTTAAGGCCGTGGATATCGATGGCAGCGCCATACATCTTGACCACCTGACCA